>NZ_JADBVM010000006.1:0-6445 GCF_020244875.1 Microcystis sp. M44BS1 | reverse complement strand
TTTTAACCGCGTCTGTTTGAGATAGAGAAAAATTTCGGCGAAAAAACGCGCATAAAACTCCGGATCATTCTGAAACTGAACTTCGGTAAAATAAATCGGTAAATCTTCCCGTTCTGGTAGAAAGACTCCATCGATGCGAAAGGATAGTTGTTTCACCTCTACGGAGGAAAATCGATAGAAATTGGCTAATTCCCTGGGAAAGTCGATTAACTCAAACAGAAGACCTGGAAAGGTTTGAAAAAGTCGGTAGAAAATCGTGTCGGTTTTCATGAGTTCGCTCTATTCCTCTGGTGCGTCGCTGGGTTCTGGAGGAGTATTTTTGACTTTTTTGGGGTTAATTGCCTTTGGACTGGCAATAAAGAGCGATTTTAGCCAATTCCATCGCTTTTTTAGTAAGGATAGCATCGGAGAAAGGGGGAAAGGAGATAAGGAAATTATATCTCTGCTGCCGAAAGTCGTCCCTCTACCGGTTCAAATTCGTCCTCTAATAGCCAATTTTCCGCTTCCTCGTAACTCGCACCGGTAAATACTACCTGATAACCCTCAGAGGGATCGTACACGCGATAGTTTCCTGAAGATTCAGCGAGTAAAAGCAAGATATAGGGGGGAGATAGCAGCGGATCGATCCAAACCTCGGCAAAATTCCAATTATTATCGGCTAGGTTGGCTGCGGGGGATAATGTCTTAGGGGTTTTCTGCATCGATCCAATTTTTTCTAGAATGGGGAGAGAATTAATTGCCATCGCTCCATGATTCAGAGTATTTCGTCCTCTTGGTTGTCTGAGTATTCCTCGGCAGTTGCCGCAGGAATTTGCGCTATTTTAGTCTTTTTTGGTTGGTTATGCCTACACCTTAATCTGATCGGCCTAGCTTTAATCCTACTACCGATCGCCTATGTGGTGGGAGGATACGAGAGTACCCAAGCAGGATTAACGACTTTATTTGAGGAAAAAGAACTGGATGTGGACCTGTTAATGATTGTAGCGGCGTTAGGGGCGGCGATTTTGGGACTCTGGGACAGTAATTACTATCTCATCATCGATGGAGCCATTTTAATCCTGATTTTCGCCATTAGTGGCGCATTAGAACAGATTGCCCTGGCGAAAACCGATCGCAATATTCGTTCTCTCATGGCTATGACTCCCGATACTGCTAGATTAATCACGGGAGACAGCGAAAAAGAGGTTCCTATCAAGCAATTACACATCGGTGATACAGTTTTGGTCAAACCGGGTGAATTAATCCCTATTGACGGCATTATTATGGAGGGAAACAGTCCCATTAATCAAGCGCCAATTACTGGGGAATCCCTTCCCGTGGATAAAACTATCGGTGAAGAAGTCTTTGCGGGAACTCTCAACGGTGCGGGAGTGCTACGTTTAAAGGTGGAAACTCCCCCCGAAAGTCGCTTAATTGAGAGGGTGATTCGTTTGGTAGAAAAGGCACAAAATGAATCCCCTCCCTCCCAACAGTTTATCGAAGGTTTCGAGCGGGGTTATGCGAAAATTATCGTGATTTTGGGCTTAATTTTCGGGATTTTACCGCCTTTTTTCTGGGGTTGGACCTGGGAAACCACTATCTATCGGGCCTTAATTTTTCTCGTGGTGGCTTCTCCCTGTGCTTTAATGGCCTCAATTATGCCAGCTTTGTTATCGGGTATCGCTAACGGGGCAAAACAGGGGATTTTATTCAAAAATGGCGCAAGATTGGAGATGATCGGCCGCATACGAGCGATCGCTTTTGATAAAACTGGCACTCTCACCCTTGGTAAGTTGCAAGTGGTGGAAATTATCCCTATCCATGCAGTCAGCGAAAATGAGGTGTTAGCGGTGGCTGCATCCCTAGAATCCTGTTCCGAACATCCCATTGGGGCCGCTATTACCGCCACAGCGATCGAACGTGGTATAAATTTCTTCAGTGCTAATCAGGTACAAGCGGTATCGGGACGGGGTATCACAGGAAAAATTGCCGATAAGTCGGTATCTGTGGGCAATTTTGCCTATATTCGTGACCATATTGCTGATCTTGACCAGAATATCCTAGCTATCCACGAGCGTTTACAAAAAGAAGGTAAAACCCTCGTTTGGGTAGTACAAGAGAATCAAATGCTCGGTGCGATCGCTGTGGCCGATACCCTTCGTGAATCGGCAGTTAATCTGGTGGAGAAACTAAAAAAGATCGGTATCGAACATATAGTTTTAATTACGGGTGATAATAAACAAAGTGCCGATAAAGTCGCTGAAAAACTCGGCATTGAGGAGGTTTACGCTGATTTACTGCCCGAAGATAAGTTAACCGTGATCAAAAATCTGCAAGAAAAATATCATACTGTCGCTATGGTAGGAGATGGCATTAATGACGCGCCCGCTTTAGCTATGGCTAATGTGGGGATTGCCATGGGAAAAGCGGGTAGTGATGTGGCCTTGGAAACGGCCGATATTATCCTTATGTCCGATAATTTAGCCAAAATTCCCAGCGCGATTAACCTTGGTCGTCGTGCCAATCGCATTGTTAAACAGAATATCACTTTCGCCCTCGCCTTTATCGGCATATTGCTAATAGCCAATTTTGTTGGTGATATAACTTTACCTCTAGGTGTCATCGGTCATGAAGGATCGACGGTATTAGTGACTCTCAGCGGTTTAAGATTGTTGAATTAAGGATAAAAATACAGAGAACTATGGGCGAAATTCAGGCAATCCGAGGCACAAAAGATATTTTACCGGCGGAGGTCGGTTACTGGCAGTGGTTAGAGGAAACTGCCAGCAGAATTTTAGGGACTGCGCTGTATCAAGAGATACGAACTCCCATTTTTGAACAGACGCAACTTTTTGAACGGGGTATCGGGGAAGCGACGGACGTGGTAGGTAAAGAAATGTACAGTTTCCTCGATCGCGGTCAACGTTCCCTGACTTTGCGACCGGAAGGAACGGCTGGGGTCGTTCGCGCCTACATTGAACACAAATTACAGGCAGCTGGAGGAGTACAAAGACTCTGGTATAAGGGGCCAATGTTTCGTTATGAACGTCCGCAAGCGGGTAGGCAGCGACAGTTTCATCAAATCGGGGTCGAATTGTTGGGAAGTGATGACCCTAGGGCGGATGTGGAAGTAATTACCCTTGCCAGCGAGATATTAAAAGCTGTGGGTCTAGAAAACCTAAAATTAGACCTTAATTCCCTGGGAAATGCCCAAGATAGGCAAAATTATCGTCAGGCCTTGCTAGATTATTTGACTCCCTACAAAGCTGATTTAGATGCGGATTCTCAACAGAGATTAGAAAAAAATCCCCTGCGAATTTTGGATAGTAAGGACGAGAAAACCAAGATTATCTGTGAGAATGCCCCCAGTATTCTTGAACACCTCGGCAGTGATTCTCAAAAGCATTTTGAACGGGTGCAATCTTTACTAACTGATTTGGGAGTTATCTATAATCTTAATCCCTGTTTAGTGCGAGGATTGGACTATTACACCCATACGGCCTTTGAAATTCAGTCCGATGATTTAGGCTCTCAAGCTACGGTTTGCGGTGGTGGTCGTTATGATGGTTTAATAGCTCAATTAGGCGGTCTAGACACACCAGCAGTGGGTTGGGCAATCGGTTTAGAACGTCTGATTATATTATTACAACAAAAGCAATCTTTATCTTTTTTGGTTCCCGATTTTTATCTCGTCTCCAAAGGAGAAAAAGCTGAGGCCCGCAGTGTGGTGTTAGCGCAGCAATTACGCGGATTGGGGTTTAGCGTCGAGTTAGACTTGAGTGGCAGCGCTTTCGGGAAACAATTCAAACGGGCCGCTCGAGCTAAGGCCGTGGGCTGTATAATTTTAGGGGATGCTGAGGCTGAAAATGGCACGGTACAACTGAAATGGATGGCCACCCAAGAGCAAATTAGTCTAACCCAAGCGGATTTATTGACACAAGCAGGGGAATTAAAAGCGCAAATCTCCCGGCACAAATCCTAAGTTTTAGCGTCATGGGGAAACATTAGGCCTAGGCTAGGATTATGGAATTTATACTGCAAAAACAAGGGGAAAATCACGGACGCACAATTTCTACTAATTCCCTAGAAATTGTCTCGGGAAACTATCGTCTTTTGGCCCGTCTGGATTCTCCTTTTGCTCATATTGAAGTGCGTATCGATTACGAATCTCCCGAAAGTAGCGAACGATATACCCATTATTATCGATCGGATGCCGGGGGTTGGCTGGAAATTTTTTCCTATCGAGATTTAGGAATAGGTAGCTGGCAAATTCGCTGTTATGGGGATATTCTGGCAGAATTGGGGGGGCAAGGTTGGCAAGAAATGTTAACTTTAATTGTTACTCCTGTTAAGATCGATTATCTGGCTCAATTAGAACAGTTGATTAAAAACGAAATTGAACCTTTATTGGCACGAGAATCCTCTCCAGAGATGGTAAAATTAGAATTGGCCGATTTAACTAATAATTCTGCCTTTGTTTTTGATTTATGCCTACCAGAGGAAACAATGACTGCTAGGGAAGGGGTAACTCTAGAACTGCCGGAACCTGCTAATATGAAAAAGAGCCTTAAAAGTTTATCTAATCGCAATTCTGCACCCCTACCCCCGAAAATATCCGGTTCTAATTCTCGCCGAAAATCACCGCAACTTCCCCCAATTCCTAAAAATAAATAACCTTAGGGACTTGCGTGGGAATAATATCCCAATCGATCGGAGGGCGCAAGCTTTGCGCCCCTACAGTAACGGATTTTGTCCACAATGTAGGGGCGAACTGCGTTCGCCCAAAAGGTACATTATCAAAGCGCAAGTCCCTTATAGTATGTAACGATGAGGTGAGGCCGGAACTTAAACCTAAGATTTTTTCAAGAACTTCTGACGAACTCGCGAGATTAATAGGTCTAATTCAGGTAACTTCAATAACATCGCACCGAGGAGGAATAAACCCACTGCTACGGTCGAAGCCAAACCTAACTGTAATAATTGTAGGAAAATATTACCAGCACCGAAAACCTTTTCCCAACCCCAACTAGCACCCCAACTACCAACACCAGAAAGCATTGTAATTACCGTTAATCCCAATAGGGATAAACCCCATTCTCCTAAGGGTAAACCTCCTAAACGACGATTTAAAATCACCGTAAAAATGCCCATAGAAAGGATATTAACCCCCACGGTTGCTAAAACAAGCCCCGGAGTACCAAAAGGTTTATACAAGAGGAAATCCAGCGCACCATTGAGAAAAATATTTACCATACTCACCTTAAAAGGAGTTTCGCCATCACCCAAAGCATAGAACACTCGTACTAAAACATCGCGACCGAGATAGAAAAACATCCCGAAACCGTAGGCCATTAATACGGGAACCACCTGTTCCGAGGCAGCCAGATTAAAGGCACCCCGTTGATAGATAACTCGCACTACCGGGAAAGCGAGGGCGATAAAGATAGCGGTGAAGGGTAACATGGTTAAAGCCGTCAATAATAAACCCTGACGGATTCTTTGCTTCAATTCTACCCAATTTTCCGGTTCCGTCAGTCGAGAAAATATCGGCATAAACGGCACGAGAATCATGTTAGACATGATGCCCAAGGGCGTGAGAACGATAAAACTGGCGTAACGCATGGAAGCGGCGGCATTTTCGATAAAAGAAGCGAAAAAGAGGTCAGTATAAACGTTAATATGCAACATTCCCGAAGATAAGGTCGCTGGAATCATCACCCGCAACACTTCCGACACCCCCGGAATCCGCCAATCCCAACGAAATATTAATTTTCCTAAACCTGCCTTGACTTGTGCGCCCACTTGTGCTAACCATTGCCAAAGCGCCCCGACGAGAGTACCGCCGGCGAGGACAAAACCCCCCAGTTGCACATATTGCGGCTCATCAATGCGATCGCCAACGAACCAAGCCAGCAAACCCACCCCGATAATCACCGCCACACTGGAAAAAAGCGGACTGAGACTCGGTAGCCAGTATTGATCCGCTGCGTTGAGAGTACCGAAACCGATGCCGATTAAACCGGCTAAAACCGCCATGGGGGCCATAATTTGCAGTTGTTGAATGGCCATGCTGCGGGTGGCGGCATCTAAACCGGGAGCGAGAACATCAATAAAAATATTGGCAAAAACGATTAAAAAGACGGTGACAGCTAATAAAATCGCACTGACTAGGGTGGTAATAGTCTCGACAATCGGCGCGGACTCGGATTTATCTCTTTTGGCCAAAACACTGACCAAAGCGCTGTGAAAGGGGCCGTTAATGCCACCGAGGAGAATTAACAGAAAACCGGGGATAACGTAGGCAAAAGCGTAGGCGTTCACCACCGGCCCGACACCGTAGGCAGCGGCGATTACCTGTTCGCGGACTAAACCAAAAACCTTACTGATTAAGGTGGCAACGGCGACAATTCCGGCAATACCGGCTAAGGAACGGGTAGCTTTCTTAGTAATGATGACACCTCGAAAG
>NZ_JADBVM010000059.1:0-3203 GCF_020244875.1 Microcystis sp. M44BS1 | reverse complement strand
GACAAAATGCCCAAATTGTGGTAGGGACGAAATGACGAGATTTAGCATCATCTCTAGTTCCAGTGTTTCCTAAAATCAGAGACTTCCTGCCTCACCCTTAAGATAACTGCTAGAGTTGTTTTTTCTTGTATTTGAATTGATCAAAATAAATTTATTTGATGTTGTCTGTGGAGATTTTTTGGGTAAGTAGCTGATTATAATCTAATTGAAACCACTTACTTAGGGCTTGCTGAATAAATGTGAAATGTAGGCAACGTAAGGGTTTTGGGGCTTTTCTCGCAAAACAGGTGCAAGATGTTGAGAGAATCGTCGTTCAAAACCTCGCGTCTTCATCGGCCCGCGTCCTGTAGGGGCGAAGCATTCGGGCAATAACCTATCGGTGAAACCGGAGATTTTCTATCCGAATGCTTCGCCCGTACTTTTTCAGCAAGCCCTACTTAGGCAGTATTTTGTTAAGTAAAGAGCCGCTATGTACGTTTTAATTGGTGGGGCGGGAATGGTGGGGCTAGGTTTAGCCCAACAGCTTTTAGACTTGGGACACACCGTCGCCATCGTTGATGTGGACCCATTAGCTTGTCGGTTTGCCCGGGAAAAAATCGGTGTCATGGCCTTTGAGGGGAGTGCTGTCAGCACAAAAGTCCTGTTAGAGGCGGGGATTCGACAAGCTAACGCGGTTGTTGCCGCATTGAGGGACGATGCCATGAATCTAGCCCTAGTTACCTTGTCTAGAAGTTATGGCATTTCCCATATTGTGGTGAGAATGTGCGATCGCGAGTTTCTCGAGGCCTATCGTCTTGCTAGAGCTAGTCACATCATCAGCACGATTGATTTAGCCGTTGTCACCATGGCTAATGCGATCGAATACCCCGAAGTAGAATCGATGATGCACTTTGAACAGGGGCAAGTGGAGGTGCTAAAACTGCCCGTCCCCAAGGATTGTTATGTAGCTGGGCGTACCGTTGCCCAAATTGCTCAAGATGCCAACTTTCCGACCGGTTCGCTGATTATTGGCTATCAGTGTCACCCTTGTGCCAGTTTAGAGATTCCCAACGGCAATACCGTCCTAGAAGCCGACTCAACTATTTTAGTAGTTACTCGTCCGGAATTCGTCAAACCTATGATCGATTACCTCGGCATTCAAACTAATCATCGTCCAACGATAGAAGTTTCTCATCCAAACCTTTAACGTAGGATTGTACCAAGTCTTCCGGTACAATGCGTTTGCGAAGTGCATCCCCCAGGGCTGCTTTCTCAGCGAGGAACAATCGTCGTCGAATGGCATCTAGTTGACTGTTGTTAGGCGACCTTTGCCCCGATCGAGACTGATTATAAGCATCCCGCAGCAGCCGTTCCGATACCGCCACTTTTGCCTGATAAGATGCCCACAGTTCTTCGTACACTGCTTTCGGTAAAACACCCGATTTCAGTAAATTGGCTAACTCATCTTGTGCCGCTTTCGACGCAATCAACTGCAGCTGTAACTGTCCAATATCCCGTGTTACTGCCGAAACCTGACTAATATTGAGCCTCTTAATTAACCAGGGTAAGGCTAATCCTTGGATAACCAGAGAAAATAACACAGAGCCAAAGACTAGCTCGATGATCAATTCCCGCCCTGTTAGAGCCAAAGGAATGGCAACCGCTAGGGCCATGGAGAGTGAACCCTTGATGTTGCCCAAAATCAGAATATGTTGCCAGCGTAAGGGGATTGGTCGATCGATCCAGCGAAGTACCGATAGTAAAGAATACACTGACAGAATACGCCCCAATTGATAAGCCAAAATGACCAGCACAATCGATGGCAAGGTTTGCCATAGGGTCAAGGGGTTGATTTCAATGCCAATAAGCAGAAAAATAAAGGTATTGACGATAAAACCAGCATATTCCCAAAAACTGATCAGGGTAATGCGATCGGATGCAGAGGCGCTGCGAGGCAGCCCCAAGTTACCAAAGACAAGTCCGGCAATAACTACTGCCACCGCTCCCGATACACTCAAAAACTGCCCAAGTTGAAAAGCTCCCAAGGCAAGCGCAACCGTAAGCAGCAGGCTACTCAGCGGATCCCGTAAGCGCACATAGATAGGCAGACACAGGTAGCCTAGTACAGCGCCCACTAATCCCCCACCCAGAGCAACGATCAACACTTCCTTGATGACTTGTGTAGTGCTGATGGTTCCAGTCGCGTAAATCACCAAGAGCAAATTAAAGGTGACGAGTGCGGCTGCATCATTGAATAGTGTTTCCCCTTCCACAATAGTCGAGAGCCTAGAGGGAACCCGAATTTCCTTAAAGACGGCAATTATCGAGACAGTATCGGTATTTGCTAGAATCACTCCCACCAGTAAGGCGGGAATCCAATCTAGCCCCAAGCCAAATTTTACCAAAACCGCAATAATCGCCGCAGAAAAAACCGAGCCGGGACCTGCGAGCAGTGCGATCGGTTTAAAGGTACTGCGAAGACGGCTGATATCGGTATTAATCGCCGCTTCAAAAATCAGAATCGGCAGAAAAAGGTTAAGCACTAAAAACGGATCTAAGCCAATACGACGAGATAACAGATCGGTAATCGGTAATCCTGCTAAGACTAAACCTGCTACATAGGAAATGCGTAATCGCTGGGTTACTAGAGCAACGGCAGTGGCAATCAGTAGCAGCAGGATCAAGACAAGAACCAGTTCAGGAATGTCTCCCACCGTTTGGCTGTTCACAGCAGAATTGCTATCGAAGGATTTTTGTTGTGCTGCCCAGGCTACTAATAATTCTCCCCTCATAGGACGATTTTACCGAGAATTAAGAACTTGACTATTTTTATAATATAAGGGGGGTTATGGCAGTTACAGCCTTTCTCAGATAGATACGGTTAGTTATTGTTGCTAAGTAGGTAGGCACAATTATTTGTAGGATGGGTTAGCGGTAGCGTAACCCATGCGGGCGTTGGGTTTCATGCTTCAACCCAACCTACGTTCATTTTATATTTAATTCCACCCAGCTACTTAAAATACTTGATGAGTAAAGATTAATTTGTACTTCATCTCTAGGAGAAAGAATGAGAAATTTTCTATTTACCCGGTGATTGCTGTGGGGAGGGAAAAGTTAGAGGCAATCGGGGCAAAATGATAAGTATTTTATATGCAAATACCTTCAATACTTAAAAATATTTAAATTTACAATTGGTAATATTTATTTTTACTCAAGAATTTATT
>NZ_JADBVM010000058.1:0-5265 GCF_020244875.1 Microcystis sp. M44BS1 | reverse complement strand
TAACTCCTGAATTAACCAATTTTTACGTTGTGTAACTATCCTATTAAGTGAGTGGTTATAATTATTAAATTGAAGATAGATTGTGCCTTTGATCCCCCCTTGATCCCCCCTTGATAAGGGGGGCGCGGCTCCCCCCTTGATAAGGGGGGTATGGAGAATCTGACAATGGTTACTCGGTCTTTTTGTCTCTATATGATAGGGCAAAACCGACTCGATCAAATGCTCGATGTCCGATTCTAACGAACCAAATTTGAGCATCGGTCAATCGGGTTAAAAGTTGATTTGGAAACTGTGAGGATATCTTTTGCTAATTCAAAAGCACCTGTTTTGATATCAATAGCTACAATCTTCCCATGATTGTCCTTCTCAACCTGCTGACGCACCTGAGACTGATAGATTCCCTGTCCACGTCGGACAAATTCTTCTTTGTTATAGCAAGGGTGTTGTAATGTCATTAGTTAGACCCTGTTGCAACCTTTGTCCCTCTATTTTAATCTAGGCTTTCAGCTTTGCTGTCAGTGGGGAATAATGCTCACCCTATTTGCCTAAAAATATTAAGAGATGTAACTATTTATGCCTAACCTAGAAAGTGATTACTCAACAGGGGTGAGATCAGGATAGTCTAGATCGAGCAGTCAGATAGATGTTTAGTTAAATTCCTACTTCAGATATGTCCGTTTCTAGTCCTCCTCGTTCCCTGCGTATCGGTTCGCGTAAAAGTCAGTTAGCCCTAGTACAAACCTATTGGGTACAGGCAGAATTGAGTAAACACCACCCCCATCGACAGTTTGAGGTGGAGACGATGAGTACCCAAGGCGATAAAATTCTCGATGTGGCCCTGGCGAAAATCGGTGATAAGGGTTTATTTACCAAAGAATTAGAAGTGGGAATCTTGGATAGATCGATCGATCTTGCCGTCCATTCTCTCAAGGATCTGCCCACTAATTTGCCCGAAGGCTTAATCTTGGGTTGCGTCACCGAAAGAGTCAATCCGGCCGATGCTTTGGTGGTAAATAGCCAAAACCAAGACTATCAATTAGACACTTTACCGGAAGGTGCGGTGGTGGGGACTTCTTCCCTGCGGCGATTGGCCCAGTTGCGTTACCATTATCCCCATCTAACTTTTAAAGATGTGCGCGGCAATGTTAACACCCGTCTGGCAAAACTGGACGCGGGAGAATACGACGCGATTATTCTGGCAGTAGCGGGATTGGAAAGGTTAGGATTAGGCGATCGAGTTCATCAGGTTATTCCGGCGGCAATTTCTCTCCATGCGGTGGGACAGGGGGCTTTAGGGATAGAATGCCGCGATGCTGATCCAGAGGTTTTGGAAGTCCTAAAAGTGTTGGAACACGCCCCTAGCCGCGATAGATGCTATGCTGAACGCGCTTTTTTACGGGAGTTGGAGGGGGGTTGTCAAGTTCCTATCGGAGTCAATACGGCGATCGAGGATGGTATCCTAACTTTAACGGGTATGGTGGCTAGTCTCGACGGTAAGCGCCTGATTAAGGACTCGGTTAGCGGTGATCCTAGCCATGGGGAAGTCTTAGGACGAGATTTAGCCCATAAAGTGCGCGAGGCTGGTGCTGGGGAGATTTTAGCCGAGATTTTCGCTGAAGTGGGCCGATAATCAGTTATCAGTGATCAGTTATCAGTCTTAAGTAGGGTTGGCTGAATAAATCTAACCTTTTCCGCCGGGATGATAGAATTGCCTTTCGGAGTCAGGAAATTGTGCAGGATATGACGATTTTGAATTAAAACTAAAGTTGCGATCGCTAAGAGAAAATAACCAAAACCTTTTTGTAACTGTTTTGCGGATACAAACTGTCCCAGATAGGAACCGATAAGAGTACCGAGGGCAGCCGCAAAAGCAAAGGATAGGGTTAACTGCCAATCGACGCTAATATGTCCTAAATAGCCCAGTAATCCAGCTACAGAATTGAGGAAAATAATCAGCAGGGAAGTAGCGATCGCTTGAACCATGGGGATTTTGCCCAATAATACCAGTGCGGGAACGATAGCGAAGCCTCCCCCAACCCCAACTAATCCCGTCAGGACACCCACAGCGATTCCTTCGCTCATTAACCAGAGCCAGCAATATCGGCAGACTGGTTGGGGGTAGAGAGTCAGATTTTTTTGCCGATCGCGGGCTTTATAATCAGGATTATCTATCTGTGCTGATCTGCGGATCATAAAGGCTGCCGCTAGGAGCATTAGTGTCGCAAACAGGAGCATCTGGAAGGTGGCAGTGACAAAGGGTAATGTGGCTAATCTTGCTCCCAAAAAAGCCCCTACCATCGTGGCAGAACCGAAGATAAAAGCGGTTTTTAAGTTAATGTTGCCTTTTTTCCAGTGGGGAATCGTGCCGAGTAAACTGACACTACCGATGACTAGAAGCGTCATAGCGATCGCCGATTTGGTCGGTACTCCCATCACATAGACTAGAATCGGTAATGCTAGTACAGAACCTCCTCCTCCCAGCAATCCCAGACTAATCCCCGTACAAACGGCTAATAAATGTCCAATTAACCAAGTCATTTCAGTTATCAGTTATTTTAGCTATCGGTCGTCAGGAGGCAGGAGATAGGTGATAGGGTTTTAGGGTGTTGGGGTGTTGGGGTGGTCACTGCGTGCGCGTTGCGGGGGGTGTTGGGGTTTTAGTTGAAATTCCCCCACTTCCCCACTTCCCCACTTCCCCACTTCCCAATTCATAATTCCCACACCCAACCCCTAACCCCCTATTTCCCCCGATGGGTTTGATTATAGGGAAGTTTAGCCAGAAGCATAGCTAAAGCACAGGTATTACTAATCCCCGCAAAAACTAGACCAGAACCGACAAAACCGCTTAAAATCAGGAACCAAGGCGAGATAAAGGCTCCTAATACTGTTCCGAGGACTACTAGGGAACCAGCAACGATCTGCACCTGACGGAATAGGCTAATTGGCGCATTTTGGTCTTTTTCGGTGGCATAACCCGCACTTTTCCAAGTATTTAAGCCGTTTTTAAGCTGGGCAACTTGGCTAAATCCTGCCGCAATCAGTTTTTGTGCTGCTACAGTGGACCGGCTGCCGGAATTACAGTAGAGAACTAGGGTTTGATCGGGGTCAAAAGCGATCGAATCGGGGTTAAAACTGGAAAGTGGTACTAATTTCGCCCCTGGAATGCGATCGCTGGCGTACTCCCCCGGTTCTCGCACGTCAATTAAGCAAACTTCTCGGCGCTCAATTAAGTTTTTTAAAGTATGGGCATCAAATTCTAGTAATTTTGCTTGATTTGTGGTATTGGTCATCGTTAATTTCCTGAATAGATCTTTAAGCTAAAACAACTCCTAAATTACCGCAGCCTTGGTTAGCGGGAACTGCCTCCATGATCTTTTTGGGATCGGGTAAATTAAGACTGTTCATAAACTCGATAAATTGTCTGCGGTTACGTCCGACAAAACGGGGATTGTATTGTTTTTCTTCGGCAATGGTGGAGACAGTTAAACCGCGATAGTCGTGGCCGGGATAAACTAGGGTACTATCGGGAAGAGTGAAAAGTTTTTGCGTGACTGAATCAAAGAGAGTACCAGCATCGCCGCTTTGGAAGTCGGTACGACCACAACCTCGGATAAATAGGGCATCTCCTGTCAAAATATGACTGTTATTGACTAAATAGGCTAGATGACTATCGGTGTGGCCAGGAGTAGCGATCGCTTTGATGGTGATATTTCCTAGTAACAATTCCTCTCCATCTGCTAGATGGCGATCGGCACAGGCTACTTGGGCATTTTCGGGAACTATACCCAGACAGCCTGTGATTTGCCTTAATTTTCCAGTTCCTGTGACGTGATCGGCGTGAATATGGGTTTCTAAACAGTATTTTAGCGTTAATCCTAGCTCCCGTAATTGCCGATCATCCCTTTCCACCTGTTCCCGCACTGGATCCACCAATACCGCTTCCTTGCTGACGGGATCGGCAATCAAATAAGTATAAGTGCTGGTTTCGGGATCAAACATCTGACGGAATAGCATGATCTCTTACTCTCCTTACATAGCTTTATAACTATACTACCATATAATTATAAATTTGTAGTAACCCTCTGGCAGGATTAATTTTTTGGCTGTATCTCACTGTCGAGTCAAGAGGCAAAAATACAAATAAAGCGAGAACTGTCGCTTTTGCAGTTCCCGCTCTATTATTGTTGGGGTATCTAACCCCCAAATATTGAGTTAAATTAGTACAAATCTTCTTCTTTGTGGGTGACGATCACACAGTCAGAAGTAGGATAGGCGACACAGGTGAGGACATAACCCGCTTTAATTTGATCGTTATCTAAGAAGGATTGATCGGATTGATCAACGCTACCAGATTCGATTTGACCAGCGCAACTAGAGCAAGCACCAGCACGGCAAGAAAAGGGTAAATCTAATCCTTGTTCTTCTGCTGCCTCGAGAATATATTCATTATCGGGAACATCAATTGTCTGGTCGCCATCGGGTGTTTTCAGGGTGACTTTATAAGTGGTTGTCTTTGTTTTCTTTGCCATAGCTTGTTCCTCAGTCTCAAAATGCCTTTTCTCGCCGTTTAAACTGAACGGGTCGAATGAGTTTTCCTTTTGATACTACAGGAAAATTTACCCGGCTCAACTTACCATTAGTAATGACAGCCTTAAATAAACTTAAAATAATATTTACTTATCTCTTAGGTAAATAACCCCCGATAGTTGTGGATCAATCGTTAAATAATCTCATCAATCTTTAGGTAATAAGTAGTCATGCAAAATAAATTTCCTAGTGAAGATAGGCAAGGAGCAAAAGCTTGATCGAAATGTGTAATTAATTTTGCTTAGGTACTTAAGTAGGGAGGCACAATTATTTGTAGGATGGGTTAGCGGTAGCGTAACCCATGCGGGCGTTGGGTTTCATGCTTCAACCCAACCTACGTTCATCTTATATTTAATTCCACCCACCTACTTAAGTGGTTTTTTAGCTATCAGCTAGAAAAGATAAAAGTCAAGAGTTGGGAGTAGCTGAGATGCAGAATAAAAAAGCTTAATCCTGCAAAAAAGCGAGGGGATAACTCATATTCTCAGCAAAACCCAAGATACCTCCATCGCGATGCCCATAGATTGACATACTCCCCTGAGAGGGGGACAAGCGAGCTAGAAGGTAGATAGGGCAAGCGATATAGCTCTTTGTCCTTTGATGTAATCCTTCAACCGATAGCGGCTAATTTGCATTAGCTCTTCTATATTTTTTTGGAACATTTGATGTAGCTGTAGC
>NZ_JADBVM010000057.1:0-7813 GCF_020244875.1 Microcystis sp. M44BS1 | reverse complement strand
CTATGTCCTTTCTTGATAATGTGTCTTTCGGCTACTAACATTATTGTCCGTTGTCTTTTAACTCAGCGTCGGGTTTTGAAGGGTTGTCATCCGTTGTGATAATTGTACCAGAAGGCAATTGATAGCCTGTTAAATTCCCTTGTTTCCACCACCTCCAAGCCGTTCGATAACTTATTGCTGCTTTTTTTGCCTAGTCTGATCGTCTCATGTCTATGTATTACTATGCCTGACTATATCTGACTATATTTGTATTGAAACTTTACAATACTCAAAGGATGGTTCTTCGTTACTTGGTATGGTTCGATAGGGGGGCATAAATCGACTAAATCGTTATTTGGCAAGAGATTTAATTGATTAGTTCGTTTTAGAGCGAAAACAATTGACAAAAATCGCCCAATGTCTTTCTACTTAGGGTGATAAGCAAACCTTATCTATCGGAGGGCGCAGGTTTCTTGCACCCCGACAGTAACGGATTTTGTCCACAATGTAGGGGCGAACTGCGTTCGCCCAAAAGGTACATTATCAAAGCGCAAGTCCCTAAGTGCAAGAGTGTCTATCCTAACTGAGAAATTAATTTTGTCCTATTACCTACATTAATCTCATTCCGAGATTTCGATCGAATTAAACGATCTTTGCCAACGTTTTTTCCAGTGGCTAGTCGGTTCTAAGTCACACAGAGCCTGTTCGCTGCGACGACGTTGTATGATAACTTCGGCTGGGTCAGTTAGAGTCGCGTCTCGATAGGGAATAGCGGCTTTAGTTTGCAGATGTTCCCGTTCCTGTGCCGATAGAGATGGGGGTAAGGACAAAAAACTGGCTATTGTCCCTGGCGATCGCCGTCCGACGCTATCGGTGGCTCCAATCTGCAATCCTGCTAATTGTAAAGCCCTTCGCACCGAGGCAGCACAGGAATAGGTGACTAAATAACCCGTCGGACTCAGACATTTGGCCACTAAAGCTAAAAACTCCACCGTCCACAGTTGCGGACATTTACCCGGGGAAAAGGGATCGAGAAAAATTGCCTCCGCTTGAAAACCCGCCTCAATCACCTTGTTTATCGTCTGTCGCGCATCCCCGATTAACAGTTTAGCCGTGAGATTAGGCAGGTCTAGCCGGTGATTATGGGCAAAATCATTTAAATATTCGGGAATTGGTTGACTCCAACTATTTAAGAGATTTTCTCTAATAGCTGCTAGGGGAACCACTCGATCGCTTTCTAAAGCTAATAATTCTACCCGACAATCCCCCCTAACTCGCCAAATAGCCGCTAAGGCTGCGGCGGCATTGTACCCTAAGCCGTAACAAATGTCAAGAATTTTCAGATTATTGCTCTGGTCTGCTTTTGCTGCCAGACGACTGGAGAGGATAAATTTTTTCTCAGCCTCTTCCCTTGCCCCGGAAGTAGAATGATAACATTCGCCGAATTCGGTCGAAAAAAAGGTATAAGAACCATCCTCAGTGACTTTTTGCGGGTAAGCTTCGGGGGAGACAAGCATGGTGATGGAGAATGTCTTTGAGGTGAATATCGGTTTCCAGCAGGCAAGCATGACCACTATTGGGCAGAATCGTTAATTTTGCGGCGGGTAACTGCTGAATTAGGCGTTTAGCCTCCGCTACCGATGGTAACAGTCGATCTCCTTGACTGGCTATCACTAACACCTCCAATTGCAGATCTTTTAACTCGCTGGCACTAACCTGAAACCGTTGTAACTGGGATAAACGCCAGCTAATCGTCTTCGGTGGGACGTATTGCATGGCTTTGAGGAGAGAGCGGCGATCTTCCCGGGATATTCGACCGAGAGCGGCGAGAAAGGGTAAAATAGTTAGTGCCGAGCTGCCGTGGATGAAATCGGGCATTATCTGGGTGATACCGATTCCCAAGCTTAAAAGAGGTCTTTGATTAAAAGAAGAAGCGGGGTTAATTAAAATCAGTTTTTTAATTAATTTTGCTGATTTTGTCGCTATTTTCAAGGCTAAACAGCCACCAAAAGACTCACCGCAGAGATAGACTTTTCTCGATTGTCCCTTTAATTCCTGTGCCAATAAAGCAATCACGCAATCGCTTAATTCCTCCCAATCGCCGAGATATTGCGGGGAAATCGCCAAACAACGCAGATCGAAGTAAGGAGCAAGGTTTTTAATCTGACGATGGTATAGTTGGCCGCTGCCATCCATTCCGGGTAAAAATACAAACAGGGGATAATCGGGACGGGGATGACGGGGAATAATCCAACTGATAGGTTGTTCCATTGTGCAACAAGCGCGATCGATGTTAAAAAAGTTTTTTCTAGTTATCTATATTTAAGGATAATTAATATTAGAGAGAGCTGCCAATTTTAAGAGTAGAATTAACTCCCAACCTATGGATGGTTTCTCTCTGCTCCCCAACCCCTGATAACTGATAACTGATAACTGATAACTGATAACTGAATTAACTGAGCCAAATTTTTTTTAGGCTGCGGCTAAATTAGCAGCCACGAAATCCCAATTAACCAACTTGGTTAAAAAGTCGCTGATGTAATCGGGACGGCGATTTTGGTAGTCGAGATAATAAGCGTGTTCCCACACATCCATAGTTAAGAGGGGAACCTGTCCGGCGGTTAAAGGATTGTCAGCGTTGCCGGTTTTGGTAACTTTGAGAGTGCCGTTATCGAGAACCAACCAAGCCCAACCGCTACCGAATTGAGTCGCGCCAGCAGTTTTGAAAGCTTCGACAAATTTCTCGAAACTGCCGAAATCTGCGTTAATTTTAGCGGCTAAAGCACCGGTAGGCGCACCGCCACCACCCGGTTTCATGCAGTCCCAATAAAAACTATGATTCCATGCTTGGGCGGCATTGTTGAAAACCCCAGCTTTAGAGGCATCACCGGCAACCTTAACGATAACTTCTTCTAAAGAGAGAGCATCGAGTTCCGTATCTTTGACCAAACCGTTATAGTTATTGACATAAGCGGCGTGGTGCTTGTCGTGGTGGAATTCTAGGGTACTTTTGGTGATGCAAGGCTCTAAGGCAGTGTAATCGTAGGGTAAAGGGGGAAGTGTGTAAGCCATCTGTGGTTCTTTATATCCTCTCTTGAGAGCTTGTTTAAGTTAGTGTTGATAAAACTTTACATCCTCGATCATAGCACCGAAGGAGACTTGATCAGTGATTAGTGATCAGCTTTTTTCTCCCTTCTCCCCCATCACCCCAACCCTAACTCCTGACTGATAACTGATAACTGATTACTGAAAAATCACCCCAACTCCCATCGACCGTCTGCTAAATCCTGAGAAGATCACCAAACAATGTTAGAATAATTGCCGTACTGTAGGCGCTTGCAGATTCTTGTGGGCGTGGCAGGGCAGGCGAAAAACGATTCCGTTAGGAATTAGACCAAAAAAGTTCCACTGGCAACAGCAGTAGATTTTATCTCACTGGGTTGACTGGTTGGCAGTTCGTCAAATTACGGATCAATACAAAATTATCATTTACAGATCTTTCTTGGTAACTTATGGCACAGCGTACACGCTTAGGTGAAATCCTTCGTCCCCTCAATTCGGAATATGGTAAAGTTTCTCCCGGTTGGGGAACTACCTTGCTGATGGGAGTGTTTATGGCTCTGTTTTTAGTCTTTTTGCTGATTATTTTACAGATCTATAACTCCTCCCTAATTTTAGAAGGATTTAATGTAGATTGGGGTCAGTAAGCAGATTCCAACAATCTTGTCGGCATTTTTGGCCGCAGAATTGTCCCGCGGACTTTAGCAGGTGGGTTATTGCCCACCGCAATTTTTTTATTAGGAGCAGAAAAATGAATATTTTTGGGATTGGATTACCAGAAATGGGGTTAATTTTCTTGATTGCCCTGCTAGTTTTCGGACCGAAAAAATTACCAGAAATCGGGCGCAGTTTAGGCAAAACGATTCGAGGATTTCAAGAAGCATCCAAGGAATTTGAAAGTGAATTTAAGCGAGAGGCCCAGCAGATTGAAGACTCGGTAAAAATCAAAGCGGAATTAGAAGAAAGTCAATCTCCTAGGGATCAAACTCGTTCCAGTTAAAAACTGTGTAGAGATGTAGAGTAGGTCAAATTCGAGGCTATCCGCTAGATTAACATCGAGAATGACCAAATCGAGGTTAAATTGGCAGTTTTACCATCGGCCACCATTTCTACTTGTTAGTTTTTTTGACCGAGAAAGGGGTAAATCAGGTTTCGGAGCGCAAAATCGTCTTTAAACATGATAATTTTGGCAGCAGTCACAGCCATAGTTGAATGAGTAGGCAGAATATATCATTAGTTTGAGAATTCCCAGAAGGCAAGGAAAAAATGACTATTTCCTTGCTATAAGTATTGTAAATGTCAAGAGTGTTAACTGAATGTCTATAGTGGTATCCCCCGAACAAGTCCATCAAATCGTCAACAACCTCCATCACGATCCCTTTGAGGTTTTGGGGGCCCATCCCCTAGAAGAAGAAGGAAAAGTCAATAAATGGGTTGTTAGAGCCTATTTACCGAAAACCACGGCCGCTTGGGTTATTTTACCGTCCCAAAGACAAGAATATCCCATGACGACCGCTTATCACCCCCATTTTTTCGAGTGCGTTATCGATATCAGTGAACTGAACAATTATCAATTACGCATCCACGAGGGAGAACAGGAACGAGTAATCTATGATTCCTATGCCTTCCGTTCTGCCAAACTGAGCGATTTTGATTTACACCTGTTTGGGGAGGGCAACCATCATCGCATTTATGAAAAATTAGGGGCGCATTTAGCCGAAATCGAGGGGATTAAAGGGGTTTATTTTGCCGTTTGGTCCCCTAATGCTCGCAACGTCTCGATTATTGGTGATTTTAATAGCTGGGATGGTCGTGATCACCAAATGCGGAAACGTAATAATATGGTCTGGGAATTGTTTATCCCGGAAATCGGTGTTGGCACTAAATATAAATACGAGATCAAAAATTGGGAAGGTCATATTTACGAAAAATCTGATCCCTACGGTTTTGCCCAAGAAGTACGCCCGAAAACCGCCTCGATCGTGGCCAATTTAGATAGCTATACTTGGGATGATAGCGATTGGATGGAAAAACGCCGCCATAGCGATCCTCTAACTCAACCGGTTTCCGTTTACGAATTACACCTCGGTTCTTGGCTGCACGCTTCTAGCGCCGAACCCCCCCGTTTACTTTCCGGGTCCGGGGAAGCGGTTCCCGTGTCGGAATGGAACACTGGGGCGCGCTTTTTGAGTTACTACGAGTTAGCCCAAAAACTAATTCCCTACGTTAAAGAATTAGGTTACACCCATATCGAATTATTACCGATCGCCGAGCATCCTTTTGATGGTTCTTGGGGTTATCAAGTGACGGGTTATTTTGCCCCCACCAGTCGCTACGGCAATCCTGAAGATTTTATGTATTTTGTCGATCAATGTCACCAAAATGGCCTTGGTGTGCTAGTGGATTGGGTCCCCGGTCACTTCCCCAAAGATGGCCACGGGTTAGCTTTCTTTGATGGTACTCATCTTTATGAACACGGCGACCCGCGCAAAGGGGAACACAAGGAATGGGGAACCCTAATTTTTAACTACGGTCGCAACGAAGTCAGAAATTTCCTGGTGGCTAATGCCCTATTTTGGTTCGATAAGTACCATATTGACGGTATTCGCGTGGATGCGGTGGCTTCTATGCTCTATCTCGATTATTGTCGTAAAGATGGGGAATGGGTGGCTAACGAGTACGGTGGCCGGGAAAATTTAGAAGCTGCGGAATTCCTGCGTCAAGTCAATCATGTAATTTTTAGCTATTTCCCCGGAATTCTCTCTATTGCCGAAGAATCCACCGCTTGGCCGATGGTATCCTGGCCCACCTATATGGGCGGTTTAGGCTTTAATTTGAAGTGGAATATGGGCTGGATGCACGATATGCTCGATTATTTCGGCATGGATCCCTGGTTCCGTCAATTCCATCAAAATAATGTCACTTTTAGTATGTGGTATAACCACAGCGAGAATTATATGCTGGCTTTGTCCCACGATGAAGTGGTTCACGGCAAAAGTAATATGATTGGCAAAATGCCGGGGGATGAGTGGCAAAAATTTGCCAATGTCCGGGCATTATTTGGTTATATGTTTACCCACCCCGGCAAGAAAACCATGTTTATGAGCATGGAATTTGGCCAGTGGAGTGAGTGGAATGTTTGGGGTGATTTGGAGTGGGGTCTTTTGCAGTACGAACCCCATCAACAGCTAAAACGCTTTTTTACTGATTTGAACGCCATCTATAAGAGTGAACCTGCTTTATATACCCAGGATTTTGGTCAGGATGGCTTTGAGTGGATCGACTGTAGTGATAATAGTCATAGTGTCGTTTCTTTCCTGCGCTGGAGCAAAAATTGGCAGGAGTTTCTGGTGGTGGTCTGTAATTTTACTCCCCAACCCCACAGCCATTATCGCGTTGGTGTACCCCATCCCGGTTTTTATCAGGAAATCTTTAACAGCGATGCGGGTAAATATGGCGGTAGTAATATGGGCAACCTTGGCGGTAAATGGTCGGAGGAATGGTCCTATCATAGCCGTCCCTACTCGATTGATCTCTGTTTACCACCTTTAGGGGTTTTAGTTCTCAAAATCAGTCCTAATGCTTCTGGGGAATAGGTAAGCTTTTTTCAGTGATCAGTAAACAGTAATCAGTGAACTGAAAACTAAGGGACTTGCGCTTTGATAATGTACCTTTTGGGCGAACGCAGTTCGCCCCTACATTGTGGACAAAATCCGTTACTGTAGGGGCGCAAAGCTTGCGCCCTCCGATCGATCAGGTTTGCTGATCACCCTAACTAGGGGGAGAGCCTTCGAGCGCCTCCGCAGCTAAGGGACTTGCCCTTTGATAATATGCCATCTGGCCGGTCTGATTCTTCTACAGAGCGATTTTCTGGCTGGGATATTATTCCCACCCAAGTCCCTAACATCTGATAACTGATAACTGAGCTGCCATTACTGTCGAGATGGCTAATACTAAATCCGTTGAGTAACACACAGAAAACGGGTTTCTCGGAGAAACCCGTTTTCTACTCTTGCAATAGGCAAACGTATCAATAGATAATCAGTCTTTAATAACAGGATTTAGTCTGAACAGGTAGTCGAGCATCGTAACCATAAACAAGCAAAAGTATCTGTATATTTAGTGACTAAATTAAGACAGATTTGCCCTAGATGCAGACCGGGCAAAAGACGGTCAAAAACTAACCCATCAGGATCACCGTATCGATGACGTGGATCACACCATTATCTGCCTCGATATTACCCGCGACCACCGTGGCATTTTTCACCTCAAAACCTTCGCTACAATCGACGGGAATCGGTGAACCCTCTAGAGAAGTCACTACGGCCAATTTTGCCAAATCTTCCTGCATATATTTGCCCGCAACGACGTGATAGGTGAGAATTCGGGTTAATTGGGGGATATTCTGCACTAGGGTTGTAATCGTCCCAGGGGGCAATTTGGCAAAAGCTTCGTCGGTGGGGGCAAAAACCGTGAAGGGGCCAGGACTTTTTAGGGCATCCACAAGATTAGCGGCTTGTACCGCCGTTACTAGAGTTTTAAAATTATCGGCACTGACCGCAATATCGACAATATCTGCCATAAACTTGACTCGATCCCTTAAAAAAATTATCTATTTCAGATTTTAAACTTAATCTTGTCCCAAAGATTGTTCTAGGGAAGTGGGAAGTGGGAAGTGGGGAAGTGGGGAAGTGGGGAAGTGGGGAAGTGGGGAAGTGGGGAAGTGGGGAAGTGGGGAAGTGGGGAAGTGGGGAAGTGGGAAGTGCGAAGTGGG
>NZ_JADBVM010000056.1:0-4299 GCF_020244875.1 Microcystis sp. M44BS1 | reverse complement strand
TTGAAGAAGTTTCAGTATATCCTACTCTTTCTTGTCTTTCATACCATGCTTGTGTTCGTTCGTGGAGAGCTTTATTGTAAACTAATCTTACACAGCCCAAAGTGCGCCGCAATAGCGACTCTTGTTCTGGTGTGGGGTAAAATCGAAACGAATAGGCTTTTTCCATACCTCACATTCTAACACATATTTTGTAAATGCGCTAAGATTTAACAGCAAAGCCGCCGTAAAACGGCGGGGTTTCAGACCCAAAATTTCCGATGACCCGTTGACGATACTGTTGTTCGTAATAATCTGCTCCTAGCTCTTGATAGGATTGTTTGGTCGTCCACAGATGATAAAAAATCCGCGCTATTTTATGTGCCGTGGCCGTAATCGCCTTGGCCGCACCAGCGCGGCGATAAAGACGACGATAAAAAGCTCCCAAAGCGTAACTAGAACGACTGACTGCTTGATCGGCTAATCTAAAGGCCGTGGCGGCTCGATTGACAACTTTACGAGTTTGTGAGCTTTTGACTTTCCCGCCAGTAATGCGACAGCCTGGACATAAACCTAACCAAGAGGCGAACTGCTTCTCCGTTTTAAATTTACTGGGGTCTAAGCCAACTTCGGCAATAATCGTTGGCACCGTGACCACATCCAAGCCATCAATGGTGGTAAAATCTACCCCAGTAATGCGATAGACATTTCCAAAAATTTATAAGTCAGTCACAGCAAGGAAGAGAGGCAGATTAGACCAAGAGTCAAAATTAGCTCTCAAAACCGATTAATCAGGGTTTGATCTGATAATATCTACCACCCCCTCTCCGTAAATCCAAGGAAAAGCTCCCCCAAGTCGGCGAATTTGCAGAGTACCATCGGGATTAATTGCCTTGATAATAGCGCCAATTTCGTCTTTATGACCAGTAATAGCAATTTTTTTAGTCGAATCTTGTCCTTTAATTTTTCCGATGACATTTCCCGCTTGATCTTGCCATGTTTCTAATCCTAACTCTGGAAAGCGTTCTAGTAAAAAGCGATCGATTTCCGTTTCCATTCCACTAGGAGAATGATGGAGTACAAGAGTAGCAATAGTGTCAAAGAGTTGATCAAAATCCATATTTATCTTGATTTTGTGGGTGGAACAAGAATTATTATCGAAACAGGAAATCGAGAAGGTTTTACAGGAACAATATTGGCGCAATCATCGCCCTTGAGTGATTGCCAGTTAGCATTTAATGATTAATCAGAGGTGCAGAATTAGCCAGAAAACCGGCAACTTTCAGAGACTCTACCACCGAATTGTCATCCTCTACCCAATAGTTTTGTCCTAAACGCACAAATTGACGCTGAGTTCCCGCACCGATGGTGGCAATAACGGGAACTTTTGCCTTTTGTTTGTCTCCCGATTGCAGAATACTTTTAAGAAGATTTTGACGATTTTGGTTGACAACATCTTGCAGCGATAAATTAACCATCACCATTTTAATGGTTTCGATCGGTTCCGCATCTTCGACAATTAATTGTACCCGATCATCTCGGCGATCAACTTTTCCCCACACCATTAAAGTTGCTTCCTCCACTAATAATTTTTGCAGACGTTCGTAGCCATCGGAAAAAACCACCGCTTCCGACTGTCCCGAGGCATCTTCTATGGTTAAAAAGGCCATGGGAGTCCCTTTTTTAGTCATAATTTTCTTGACGGCATTTAATAGGACAATGGCACTGACTTTTTTTCTGGTTTTGTGTTCTTCTAAGTCAGCTAAATTGATAGGAGATAGGACTTGAGCGGCTCTTTGTAAAGCTTTTAAAGGATGTTCGGAAACATAAAAACCTAAATGTTCTTTTTCCAGTCTTAACTTTTCCTGTAGGGAAAAATCTTCCACTGGGGTTGCACTGGGAGACTGTTCAAACTCGGACTCTTGTTTATTTTCTGTGCTACCCCCTAGCATATCAAAAATATTCATTTGACCACTTTCTTTCTCTTTGGTGCGTTTTTGCGCCCAAGCAACTACTAATTCTAAATCTTCAATTAATTGATGGCGATTGGGTTGAATTTTATCAAAAGCACCACAATAAATTAGCGTTTCTAAAGCTCTTTTGTTGATCACTCGCAAATCAACACGCTCGCAAAAATCCCCTAAGGAAGTAAACTTTCCTCCTGTTGCTTCCCGGGCTTTTAAAATAGCCTCGATCGCATTTTCTCCCAGATTTCTAACTGCGGACAAACCAAAGAGAATTTTGCGCCCAATCGGGGTAAAATGTTTTTGCGATCGATTGATGTCGGGAGGTTCAACATCGATATTCATTTTCTGACAGTTTTCTCGATACTTTTCCACCTTATCCTGATTATCGCTACTAGCAGTTAGTAACGCTGTCATATATTCCACAGGATAATTAGCTTTTAAATAAGCGGTTTGATAGGTGACGTAAGCATAAGCGGTAGAGTGAGATTTATTAAAACAATTGGAGGCAATTAACCCGTTGCCCAGCAAAAAATTATGATCTTTCTCCACACCAATATCGTAAACGGGTTTTCTTCCCAAGTATTGACGACCAATAATTTTAACCATATTAGTAACTCAACTCTCCAGAGATTTTTGTAACGGTGCTAATGGAAATATGGCATTTCTTTGCCAAATCAGACTGCCAAGGGCAAAAAAATTACCATATTAATAACTAAAGTGTATATTCTAAGTAGGTGGGTGGAATTTAATATAACAAAGAACGTAGGTTGGGTTGAAGCATGAAACCCAACGCCCGCTCATGTTACGCTACCGCTAACCCATCCTAGAAATAATTGTGCCTCCCTACTTAAGTAGTTGGACAAAAGTAAAGTTAACTGTGGGGTCAGGAGTCGGTCGTCGGTCGTCGGTCGTCAGTAAGAATTGCGGCAATTTACATTTCTTAAGATAGACAACAGAATTTATGTCCGACTACTTACCTACAATAGGTTACGATCAAATTAAACAACATCATTGAAAATTTGGGTCTAAAACCCCGCCGTTGTAGGTTGGCTTTAATTTAAATACTAGCGCATTGACACGATATACGCTAGAATGTGAAGCTTCGATTTTACCCCACACCAAAACAAGAGTCGCTATTGCGGCTCACATTGGGTTGTGTAAGATTAGTTGACAATAAAGCTCTCCATGTCAGAACACAAGCTTGGTGCGAAAGACAAGAAAGAGTAGGGTACAGTCAAACTTCTTCAATGTTAACCGAGGAGAAAAAACCAGAAAAACTAGACTTCTTGAATGGGGTTAGCTGTGGCCGTTTGCCACAAGGGTTAAGACACCTGTAAACAGCTTTTACTAATTTCTTGGCTGGTCCGACAAAATTTGGTTAAAGGGGAGCAACGCAAAGCGGGGCAAAATGCAGCCGTTAAGATAGCAAAGAAACCTTGCCACTGAAGGCAAGGGCCTAGATCGTAACTTGACGAGAGGTCAGCGCTCGGTAGTGCGCGGATTGTGTTATGATTCTGGGCAAGCCATCAAGGGATTTGAAAAGGAGTAACACCATGAGTCTATCTTCAGAAGCCTATCGCCAAGCCCTCGTGCGGGATGGAGAACGGCGCTATCAGGAATGGCACCAAAATTATCACAACCACTGCCGTCAATCAAGGGCTGAATACCAAGCTCGTTCTGCCCAACAACGTCCAACAAAGCCTTGGATTTCTTCGGAAGCCTACCGCCAATTTTTAGTCAAAGATGGGGAGCGGCGTTTTGCGGAATGGCATGGCGAGTTTTTAGACTATCAACGACAATTTCTGGCCAGTCAATCCACTTAAACGGACGTCAGCCAATCCCCATTACAGCAATCTCTGAAAATAGTGGCTACAGTCCCCGAAGAAATAGGGCTCTTCTCGACTTTGTGTGATAATTTTTGCTTATGGAATCGTGAAATGCTTATCGGGCAAGACTTTTAGGGCTATTTTGCGGATATTCTATCAGTATAGACCTCGTTTCCACACAGAAACCAGAAGAGCCGAAATAGCTAATACCAATTTTCAATGGTCGTGACTAACATCTGAAAGTGCAATTCCTTTCTCCGAGAGGGATTGCGCTTTGAAATGATCAACTAAGTCTGTCATTACTTTTGAAAAATGATATAACTGGACTTCCCCCGTATAAACATACTAGCTATGGCTAAAAGTCTTACAGAGCCTGAGTTAAAGCAATAAAATACTAATGAACTACTGGACACAAAATCCTGAAGTTCTTACGCAGATAGGGTTTGAGGCAAAAATTTTCAAATTTGACCTTTAGACCATTATAGCTTGTTTCGGGGCAGAAAACCAGCAAAAACATGGCTACAGAGGGA
>NZ_JADBVM010000055.1:0-14804 GCF_020244875.1 Microcystis sp. M44BS1 | reverse complement strand
GCTGTCTCGGTTAGATATATTTCTACTTGCGCTTTTTCTTCTGGAGGGATGTTTAACATGAAATTTTTCCGATTTTTTCTCTCTATTCTCTCATAATTCTCTCAATGAGTATTTATACTCGCTCTTAAGTGGGATGCACCCAGGTACTCTCATCGAATTTTATTTTAAGTTAATTATTTGCATAACAATTCCCGAAGAGCCAAATGTTTTTACTGGCGTTAATATCTCGGTCATGGTGCGTCCCACAGTCTGGACAGTCCCACTCTCGAACATTTAACGGCATTTTCTCAGCAATGTACCCGCAATTACTACACCTTTTAGAACTAGGAAACCATCTATCTATTTCGATGTAATTTCTTCCGTACCAACGGCATTTGTAGGCTAATTGTTGGGTTATTTCTCCCCAGCTTACATCAGATATTGCCTGAGATAATTTCGGGTTTTTGACCATATTCTTGACAGCTAAATTCTCAACCACAATCGTTTGGTTTTCACGAACTAATTGAGTGGTTAGCTTATGTAAATGGTCTTTTCTGCTATCGGTGATTTGAGCGTGAATCTTGGCTACTTTGATTCTGGCTTTTTCTCGATTCTTTGACCCTTTCTGTTTTCTAGAAAGATTTTTTTGTGCCTTTCGCAGTCTCCGATAATGCTTTTTAAAGTGCTTAGGATTAGATACTTTATCGCCATCGCTGGTAATTACTAGGCTACTAATTCCTAAGTCAATTCCGATGGCTTTATCGGTTGGGGGTAATGGCTGGATTGTTGGGTCATCAAATCTAATTGAAATATGCCAACGTCCAGAAGGATGTAATCTGACTGTTACTGTGCTTGGTTCACAGCTTTCTGGTATTTGTCTTGACCATCGAATAGGTAAGGGTTCTGTGCATTTAGCTAAATAGATTTGTCTGTCTTTGAACTTAAAAGCAGATTTGGTAAATTCGGCACTTCCTCCCTGATGTTTTTTCTTAAAGTTAGGATACTTAGTACGACCAGCAAAGAAATTAGTAAAAGCTGTTTGTAAATGTCTTAACCCTTGTTGTAAAGGTACACAGCTTACTTCGTTGAGAAAGTCTAATTCTTCTTGCTTTTTCCAATCGGTTAGCATTGAAGAAGTTTGAGCATATCCTACTCTTTCTTGTCTTTCATACCATGCTTGTGTTCGTTCGTGGAGAGCTTTATTGTAAACTAATCTTACACAGCCCAA
Organism: Microcystis sp. M44BS1; assembly: GCF_020244875.1. NCBI lineage: Bacteria > Bacillati > Cyanobacteriota > Cyanophyceae > Chroococcales > Microcystaceae > Microcystis > Microcystis sp. M44BS1. The sequence goes on along the minus strand of NZ_JADBVM010000055.1, from coordinate 13,597 downwards.
TGTGCGCCGCAATAGCGACTCTTGTTCTGGTGTTGGGTAAAATCGGTAAGAATAGGCTTTTTCCATGTCTCATATTTTAGCATATATTTCGTAAACGATGCTCATATTTAACAGCAAAGCCAACCTAAAACGGCGGGGTTTCAGACCCAAATTTTCGATGACGACCGACGATATGGCCGATTTCATGGGCAATCACGCTGGCTAATTCCGCCTCATTATCAGCAGTTTTAATCAATCCCGTGTGTAAATAGACAAATCCGCCCATAGTAGCGAAAGCGTTAATGCTATTGTCGCGCACCACTTGAAAAGTGTAGGGAAGGTCAGGGCGATCGCTAGTTGCCGCTAATCGCTGTCCGATTTCTTGGACATATTAGTTAATTCTGGCATCTTTGGAGAGTTTTACCTTACCTGATTCTAATAAACCTTGATTAATCTGCCTACCGAGGGCGACTTCCTGCTGAGGAGAAATAGTGGCAAGTTGAATAACCTGCACACCGCGAAAAAGTAAATCCATCCACGAGCGCCCGAAACTGGGTTGGGGATTGATCATCCCGATACTCAGGGTGAGCAGCAGCGTAATCAGGGTTAATAGCCAAAAACGGCAGAAAATAGGGCGCATAGACGATTCGATCCCATAAAAACCTCATTCCCATTCTAGACAGTCAATATCACCCTTTGCCTGTTACTGTCCCCGATTGGTTTGATAGACGTAAAAGTTAAATAAATCGAATAAACTGCCAACAAAAGCAAAGGTGACAGCGATGGTTAACATTCCTTGTAGGGGATAACCGTCGCCGAAAATGGTTAAAAATTGCAGGATTTGGCTAAAACCGGTCTGAGAAACCCAAGTAAAGCCGGGGACATGACTGGTGGCCAATAAAGCAGCTAAAATAGAACCTACCAAGAGGACGGGGGCAACAAAACTTAATAGGGTGGAAAATAGCAGCGAACGGAGCAAAGTAAGCATGGGTGCTGATCTCCAGAGAATTAGCGGGCGATCGAACGGGAATAGGAATCTACACTCGCTCCCCTATAGAATATACGTTCATCTCGGCTAGGGGCAGTTTGTTAAAAAATCTTAAAATATCATTAAGATTCTTGGTTAAGAACGATTAAGTGGTACACAAAAGTCAACCCGATAATTGCTGGGGCAGCCTTTTTCAGTGATCAGTGAGGGGTGGGGAAGTGGGGAAGTGGGGAAGTGGGGAAGTGGAGGAATTTAAACACCCCAAAACCCCAAAACCCCAAAACTCCCCGCAACGCGCACGCAGTGACCACCCTATCTCCTGACTCGGAGACTCGGAGACTCGGAGACTCGGAGACTCGGAGACTCCTGTCTCGGAGTCTCCTGACTCCTGATAACTGATAACTGATAACTGGTAACTGATAACTGGAACTACCTGAAGCATTGATCCCCGTGGTGTGGTACTGTCAATTCAGTGTATTTATCGGCACTGGCTTAAGATTTGTCGCTATTGTCCTCCCCTTCTCCTGTCGCTGTTTTTGAGGCTTTCTATGACCGACATTCCCTTCACCCTAGACCAACTGAGAATTCTCAAAGCGATCGCTGCCGAAGGAAGCTTTAAACGGGCGGCAGATACCCTGTATGTATCTCAACCGGCGGTCAGTCTTCAGGTACAAAACCTCGAAAAACAGCTAAATGTGCCGTTATTTGACCGGGGCGGTCGGAAAGCCCAATTAACAGAAGCGGGACACCTACTCTTAAGCTACGGCGAAAAAATTATCACTCTCTGTCAAGAAACCTGTCGGGCGATCGAAGATCTACAAAATCTGCAAGGGGGAACCCTAATCATCGGTGCTTCCCAAACCACGGGAACCTATCTTCTTCCCCGCATGATCGGGATTTTTCGGCAAAAATACCCAGAAGTATCCGTACAGCTACAAGTTCATTCCACCCGTCGCACCTCTTGGAGCGTTGCTAACGGTCAAGTGGATTTAGCCATTATCGGGGGAGAAGTTCCCGCCGAATTACAAGAAACCCTGCGGATTATCCCCTACGCAGACGATGAACTGGCTTTAGTCCTGCCTATTTTTCATCCTCTGTCTAAGGTAGAAATGATTCAAAAAGAGGATTTATATCGACTAAAATTTATCACCCTCGATTCCCAATCGACGATTCGCAAAGTCATCGACAAGGTTTTAACCCGTTGCGAGATCGATACCAAACGCTTAAAAGTGGAGATGGAACTTAACTCGATCGAGGCGATTAAAAATGCCGTACAATCCGGTTTAGGGGCGGCTTTTGTCTCGGTGACAGCGATCGAAAAAGAACTACAAATGGGAGTTATCCACGCGACCAGAATTAAAGATGTGGAAGTACGACGCACCTTGTCGGTAATTATTAACCCGAATCGCTATCGCTCGAAAGCTGCCGAAGCTTTTACCCTAGAAATACTACCCCAATTCTCCACCTATCCGGAATATCTGGCTGACGACCACAACTTTGAACCGATTCCTAACTCACAAACCGCCGAAATTATGAGTAAATAAGTCGATCGAGATGGGCAAAATCTTCCTCGGAACATTGAAGCTATTTCTTGGGAAAATTACTGCCGGGATAAATTACTTTTTTATCGACTTTAATCCAATGGAGACTTTCTAAACGACTTCTAAGATTAGTAATAGTTACTCCCAACTCGTCGGCGATCGCATACAGATGTCCCCATTTAGTCAAGTCACGGCCCTTGATGGCTTTCTCTAACTCACTCATCGCCATTAGTAAACAACTGGCAAAATATTGTGCTTGCCATTCAATTCTTTGGCTAGAATCAACTGTCCGACACAGAAAAGGTTGAATTGTCTCTAAGGAATCTCCCTGATTGATTCGATCCAAAAAGTTAGAGACGGCCTTTTGATTAATATGAAGGACAAAATGACCAATTTCATGAGCTAAACTCGAATTTTTAAAACCTTCTTTTGCCAAGGATGAATTTTGAGAATCTTTTAAGAATTTTACATCTTCATTGAGAATAATTTTCTTTTCTGTGGGAATAATCATTGCGGCGATTTCTCCCTCTTGATCTGGCTTTATATCCGTCCATTCAATAGCCAAATCAAAATAATCAGACGCTGCTTCCGCAATATCGCAATTTTTTAAGGGACGACGACGATTAGCTTTTACTTTCTTGAGAATATTGTCTGCCTGAGCTTCAATCTCTGTTTTGGGCATAAAACTATAGGGTTTAATAATATCCAAGATATTTACTCCTCTGTTTCTAATTTTGTCGCCTCAGAAATAATTTTTTGGGCAAAATTGGGATTGTCTTTCATGCGACGCAATAAAATTGGCATTTGTTGGTATTTTTGAACTAACTCTTTGAAGACTTTTTGATCATCTGAACTAATTCGTCCTGCCAATTCCCCTAAGGTTTGAGCATTTAATTTTAAATGAGTCGCTAAGGACTCAATAACCTGCTGACTAGGAGGATAACCCGCATGATCATTTTCTAGCTTCGATAGATAGGTATAGTCCACCCCAATCAACTTAGCTAGTTCTCTCTGACTATATTCCTCCTCTCGACGAGCTTTGCGGATAACCTGTCCAAATGTTTCTGACACTGCTTTTCTCCCAACCGCTCAAAAAAATTATATCAAGGGTTGACTAAAATAGTCAACATAGGCTAGAGTTAGTTTATTGGCGTTGATTATTTTAGTCAATGTCATCCTAGCATTATCCTGACCGAGGGAAAAAATCTTGTCCTGCCAGTTTCCCAAAAAGCCTTGGTATCCTCCGATGAGCTATAGTCTTTGGCGATCGCTAAAACCAGCGATTGGCTATGAAAATTGGCATTGTCAGACAAAACGGGGGTTTGAAAAAGCGCGAAACAAAGAACCAGAAGTCCAAAGATTACTATCACAAGATAATCAACCGCAAAAAATTGGTAAGTTGGCACAACGAGGAGTTTTTGAGTTTCATCAAGAGCCGGTGAGATTATCGGATTCCCATGGGGTGGAACAAGTGGCAGAAATCCTGCAATTAAATCAAGAATCGCCAGAGATTCAAGCCAGAGTTTTAGTAATTTTAAACAATTACTATCAACAACCAATTTTATTGAATAAAGAGATTATTAATTTATCTAGAGGCGATGAAGGTTATCCAGAACCTATTGTTATCGAGCAAGGTAACTATAAGTTTAATTTGTCCGCTGCCTTTGATTGTATTTTCAGAGAAGCCGATGACACTATACATATTTTAGATTTGAAAACTGGTCAATCTAATTTTGATCGTCGTCAGGCTCATATTTATTTACTAGCGGCTAGTTACCGTTATCCTCAGGAAAAAATTGTCGCTTCTTTTTACAATTTAGAAACCCAAACAAGCTCAGAAAAAATATCCCTGTCTTCCGAGGCAATAGAAGCAGTTAAAATCGAACTAGCTTTCCTGTCCAAAAAACATCAGCAACAACTACAAAAATATAAAGATCACCCCGAAGATTTTTATCATATTTTTTCGCCCCAAAGTGGCTATGCCTGTCGTTATTGTCCTTTTACATCGATTTGTGATTATGCAAATAAGGAGGTTTAGATTATGAATTACACAGCAGCTAACACAGCCAATTCTCCAACATTTTTGAGTGAAATTAGTTCCTTAACTCTCAAGAATAATTGTTTAAATTGTTTTAAGCTTAATCATCAAGTTACTAGAAAAATAGGTAATCGTTTTAGTTGGCAATTCAGTCATAAGTTTCCTGCTGTGGTGGTTGTTTTTGAAGATAATTGTTTTTGGGTATTAGCTAAAGATGAAAAATCTTTTCCCTCTCCACAACAGTGGAAAGAAGCTTTATCAGATATTCAAGAGGTTTTACGAGAAGATATTGGCGATCACTATTATTCTATTCATTGGCTAAAAGACTGGCAGATAACAGCTTTAGTTACAGCACAATTAGCAGTTAGAATTATGAAAATATTTGGTAAATTTTCCTATCCAATAGTTTTTCCCAAAGATAGTCAGATAAGTGAAAACCAAGTACAGGTAAGGAGAGAAGTTAACTTTTGGGCAGAAATCATCAATGACACCGATCCAGCTATTTGTTTAACTGTTGAAAGTAGTATTGTCTATAGTGGAGATTTAGAACAGTTTTACGAAAATCATCCCTATAGACAAGATGCTGCTAAATTATTAGTAGGTTTAAAGGTTAAAACTATAGAAACCAATGGGATAGCTAAAATTATTAAAATAGCGGGTACAATTGGGGAAAAAAGAGAGGAACTATTAACAAAAGCTACGGGTTCAATTAGTCGAAGAAAATTAGAAGAAGCTCATCTGGAGCAGCCAGTGGTGGCAGTACAATTTGGCAAAAATCCCCGGGAGTATATTTATCCATTAGCAGCTTTAAAACCCTGTGTAACAGATAAAGATGAGAGTCTATTTCAAGTCAATTACGGAGAGTTATTAAAGGAAACAAAAATCTTCTATGCTGAACGACAAGAACGATTAAAATTGTATAAGCAGGAAGCACAAAATACCTTAAATAACTTTGGGTTTCAGTTAAAAGAAAAAAGTATTAACAGCAGAGAAGACCCCGCATTATTTTGGACTCCTCCTATTTCTCTTGAACAAACTCCCATCTTATTTGGTAAGGAAGAAAGGGGAAAAAAAAGAGAAACTCTCAAAGGATTATCGAAGGGGGGTGTATATCAACGTCATCAAGACTATCAGGATCCTGCTCGTAAAATTCGTTTAGCTATTCTGAAACCAGCTAATTTGAAAGTGGGAGATTTTAGAGAACAATTAGAAAAGCGATTAGAACTTTATAAATTTGATACCATTTTGCCATCAGAGAATCAAATAAATTTCTCTGTTGAAGGTGTAGGATTTGAAAAAAGAGCTAGACTGGAAGAAGCAGTTGATCAATTAATTCGAGGAGAAATTCCTGTAGATATTGCTTTAGTCTTTCTTCCTCAAGAGGATCGCAATGCTGATAATACTGAAGAAGGAAGTTTATATTCGTGGATTAAAAACAAGTTTTTGGAGCGTGGAGTTATGACTCAAATGATTTATGAGGAAACTTTAAATGATAAGAGCAACTATAAGAATATTCTCAATCAAGTTGTCCCCGGAATCCTAGCCAAATTAGGAAATTTACCCTATGTCCTTGCTGAACCTCTAGAAATTGCCGATTATTTTATTGGTTTAGATGTGGGAAGGAAGCCTAAAAAAAATCTTCCGGGGAGTCTCAATGTTTGTGCAAGTGTGCGACTATATGGCAAACAGGGAGAATTTGTTCGCTGTCGGGTAGAAGATAGTTTAACCGAGGGAGAAGAAATTCCTCAACGTATGCTGGAAAATTTTTTACCGCAAGCTGAACTAAAAAATCAGACAGTTCTCATTTACAGAGATGGTAAATTTCAAGGAAAGGAGGTTGACAATTTACTGGCAAGAGCTAGGGCGATTAATGCTAAATTTATTCTCGTAGAATGTTATAAAACTTGCATTCCTAGACTTTATAATCTTGAGCAAAAACAGATAAATGCTCCCTCAAAAGGATTAGCTTTTGCTTTATCAAAGCGGGAAGTTATCCTGATAACTACGCAAATTTCTGAACAAATTGGTGTTCCTCGTCCCTTGCGCTTAAAAGTTCATGAATTAGGAGAGCAAGTAAATTTAAAACAGTTAGTTGACACTACCTTAAAATTAACTTTACTTCACTATGGTTCTCTCAAAGACACCCGTTTACCTATCCCTTTGTATGGAGCGGACATTATTGCTTATCGACGCTTACAAGGAATTTATCCTAGTTTATTAGAAGATGATTGTCAATTCTGGCTTTAGAGAGGAAAATTATGTAGGTAGTTACTAGGAATTGCACAACTTGTTTTTCCCGGGGAGCAAGCTTTAGATTTTTTTCTTATTTCTTTGAGCGAAAAATGTCTATCATCAAAGGCGATATTACCCCGCCAATTTATGTTACCAGCGATCGGTCAAAATCATCCCCAATCTGGTAATTATGCCCCCCTAGATAGCCATCTTTGGGCCGATGCCACCTATCCCCTCGGAGCGCATTATCGGGGCGATAGCGTCACCTTTGCCGTCTATTCTAAAAATGCCAGTCAGATTCTTCTGGAAATCTACGATCGCCCGACGGGAGAAAACGCTAAGTATGATTACTGGTTGACAAAAAACCCCAATGATGATATATGGCGGGCAAAAATCGCCGGTATTGCCCAGGGCAGCTACTACGCTTTTCGCTGTTGGGGTCCCAATTGGCAATTTGATCAAAAATGGCAAAGAGGCCACAGTAACGCCGGTTTTCGGGCAGATGTGGACGATTTCGGCCATCGTTTTAACCCCAATAAAGTCCTCTTCGATCCCTACGCGCGAGAACTTTCCCACGACCTTGAAACCCCGGCCATGATCGCAGCCGGAGAAAATGCTGGAATCTATGCCACGGGAGAAGGGGACTACAAAGGAGTGATCCGGCGGCAATACGATACGGGTAAATGGTCGCCCAAAGGCATTGTGATCGCGCCGGATGGGACTTCTACTGGGATTCGTCCCCGTCTGGGGGCCGAAAAAGCGATCATTTACGAGGCCCATGTGCGCGGTTTAAGTAATCACCCCTCCGCTAGTCGTTTAGAAAACATTCTCAAGGGAATTACAGGTTTTGAGGAAGTGGCCAACGTTCCCGACCAGTACAGAGGAACTTATGCAGGGGCCGGCTATATGGCCAAATACCTGAAAGCGCTAGGATTTACCACGATCGAACTCTTACCGGTCCAAGAAACCGCTAACGATAATAACCCCGACGATCGCCCCGGCGGTAATTATTGGGGTTACATGACCTTTGGTTATTTCGCTCCCGATCGCCGTTATGCTTATGATCGCTCCCCCGGTGGACCCACCAGAGAATTTAAGGCCATGGTCAAAGCTTTCCACGACCAAGGTATGGAAGTTTATCTCGATGTGGTCTATAATCACACCGGAGAAGGGGGCAATTGGGGCAGCAACGATGTCACCGGATTTGTTAGTTTTGGTGGTTTTGATGTGGTGGAATACTATCAACTCAGCGACGAACATTATCTAGTTGATGGGGCCACTGGCTGCGGAAATCAATTAAACTTTTCCCATATTGTCACCTGTAATCTGGTTCTTGATTCCCTCACCTATTGGTTAGAAACCATGGGAGTTGATGGTTTTCGTTTTGATCTGGCCCCCGTCCTCGGTCGAATCCCTTCTAGTCATGAACGAGAAGATTGGGGCAAACAAAAACAATTCTTTCCTAAACATCCTTTGTTAGAAAAGATCGAGCAATTAGGCAAGAAATACGATGCTGAAATGATCGCCGAACCTTGGGATATCTGGGGTTACGAAGTGGGTAATTTCCCAGCAGGTTGGGGCGAGTGGAATGGCCGTTATCGCGATGCAATCCGGCGTTTTTGCAAGGGAAATAGTAATACTTTTAAATTCATCGAACAGGTGAACGGAGATTATCGCAATTTTAACGACCAAGGCGGACCACACAAATCGATCAGTTTTATTGTTGCCCACGATGGTTTTACCCTGATGGATTTGGTCAGTTATAACAATAAAAATAACCTCAATCCCTGGCCTTTTGGTCCTTCCGATGGCGGCAATAATAATAACGATTCTTGGGATTCTGGCGGTAATCAGGCCTTACGTCGCCAAAGATTACGCAACTTTTGGACGATTCAATTTTTATCTCGCGGTGTTCCCATGACTGTCTGGGGTGATGAATTTGGCCGCACTCAAAATGGTAATAATAATCCCTACAATATTGATAGTGTGGCCACTTGGAATAATTATGATATGATTGCCACCCGTTCACCCCATCTACTACCCACGGGTTATCGGGAAACTTATCACAATAATTTTGGCACGGGAACTAATCAAGAAGAACGCAATCCTTTATTTATTTTTGCCGCTTATATTGCTCACTTAAGAAACAATCATATAGCACTCAAACAGCGCCGCTATGGCGATATGGTTCTCAATGCGGGCAATAGTGTCACCTATTTATTTAAAAAACCCGATGGGGTTAGCGATTTAACTGCCCATGCTCGCTGTATTTGGTTTTTAATTGATGGTAGTGCCGTCGGTGATCACGATTTTTTGGTGTTAATTAATATGTATCATCTGCCAGTGGATTTTCGCCTTCCCTCCCCAGGCAATAATTATCGTTGGGTAAGACTTATTGACACGGCAGCTTGGGCAGAAACCAATTATAATTGTTGGTCTGTGGAGCAAGGGGCAGTAATTGCCGATCGCTATAAAGTCAATGGTTTTTCGATCGTGGTTCTCGAGGAGATTAACTGAATTTTTGGCAATAGGAAAATATAAACCCCTGTTGCATCTTATGTTTTATAACCCGCACTTAGCCCAAAATTGCCGTTAAATGTCTAAAACTAAAAGTAGTGTTATTATCCTAACCATAATTTGTATTATCGCCACGGCGATGGGAGTTTATCTAATCGGTGGTATCGACTCCCAACAATTACAGATCTGGTTAAAACAAATGGGAATTATGGCCCCCATTTTGTATATTATTCTCTATACGATCGGGACAATTTTAATCCTGCCTTCTACCCCCTTAAACCTCAGTGGTGGGGCGATCTTTGGGGTAGTTATGGGAACAGTTTGGACAACGATCGCCGCTTTAGTGGCCGCTATAGTTGCCTTTGCTTTTACCCGTACTATCGGCCGGGAATATACCGCCAAAAAATTTCAGGGAAAATGGCAAGCGATCGATGCAGAAATGCAGCAAGGCGGCCTATTTTATATGTTTGCTATCCGTCTATTACCGATTATTCCCTACGGTATCGTTAACTTTGTGGCGGGATTAACTTCTATCCGTTTTCGCGATTATTTCATCGGTACTTTATTAGGCACTGTCCCCGGAATTTTACCCTTTGTCATGATGGGTGCGGGTTTAAAATCTTTAGGAAAAGGCGATATACTGCCCCTAATGGTGGCTTTTACCCTCATTGCTCTGTTAGTAGGTGTGGGAACTTGGTATCGTCGTCGTCGGCAATTTCCCTTTCAGTGATCAGTGATCAGTTATCAGTTATCAGATTGGAGTTTTAAGTAGATAGTGTTAAGTGAAAACTTTGGCACTTTATTTTCACTGATCACCGGTTACTGGTTACTGTTCACCGATCACTGATCACTGATTCAAGCCTGACAACGATAAAATTAAGTTAGATTAGGAATATCCCGACTGAATCCTCATTGCTAAGGAGATAGCGTATCGATGCCTGCCGCAGATTATAAAGATTATTATGCCGTTCTGGGAGTAGGTAAAACTGCCAGCGCTGAAGAAATTAAAAAAGCTTTTCGTAAATTAGCCGTCAAATATCACCCCGATCGCAATCCTAACGATAAAAGCGCCGAAGAACGTTTTAAAGAAATTAGTGAAGCTTACGAAGTCCTCTCCGATAGCGAAAAACGCCAAAAATACGATCAATTTGGACAATATTGGCAACAGTCCGGGCGATCGAATTGGCCGGGTGGTAATCCGGGGGTTGACTTTGGTTCCGACGGTTTTGACTTTAGCCAGTACAGCACCTTTGATGATTTTATCAATGAACTGCTCGGTCGCATGGGGCGCTCCGGCGGTACTCGCCCCAGTTCCCATTCCTACGGGACTCCGGGGAGAGGATTTGGCGATTTTAGCAATTTTAACGACTTTGCCGGCGCTCGTACTCCACCGCAATCCGTCACTTCTGGTATCTCCACCGCTAAACTGCGTCTGAGTTTTGGGGAAGCTTTACGAGGAGTACAAAAACGGGTTAATTTAGCCGGAGAAATGATCGATATCAAAATCCCCCCAGGAACCAAAACCGGTAATCGTCTCCGGGTACGGGGTAAAGGACTAATCGATCCCTTGAGTAAACAACGGGGAGATCTATTTCTCGATGTGGAATTAGAACCCCATCCTTTCTTTATTTTTGAAGGCGATAATTTAACCTGTGAAGTCCCGATTACTCCCGATGAGGCGGTTTTAGGCACAGCGATCGAAGTTCCTACCCCCGATGGCCTGGTGACGGTAAAAATTCCCGCCGGTATTCGTTCCGGTCAATCCCTGCGCTTACGCGGCAAAGGTTGGATCGATAATAAAGGACAACGCGGCGATCAATTAGTCAAAATTGTCATCGATACTCCCAAAGAATTAACGGCGATCGAACGGGAATTATACGAGAAAATTAAATCTCAGCGTAGCACCGATCCCCGTCGTCATCTCAGACAGGTGCAAATTTAAGTCCCTAGCTAGGGTTTGCCGAAACAGTTTTTTTGGTGCTGATTACTGTCTCTGGGGTTTATAGGTAGGTAGGTGTTAAAAATGGGTGCATCTCAATATTTCTGATTTTCTCTCACCTATAGATGAGCAGCAGAAGTTGTTCAAAGAGGGCGAATGCAATTCGCCCCTACAATAATATTATTGCGCCAATGGTAGGGGCGCACTGCGTGCGCCCAAAATGTCATCTAGATATTTCGACCAAATTGAGATGCACCTGTTAAAAATTGTCAGTTCCCCCCCTTATCAAGGGGGGATTAAGGGGGGATCGGCACCCCCCTTATCAAGGGGGGATTAAGGGGGGATCGATCTAGAATTTAACCTTACTAGCCAACCAATTAGTAATTAATTTCGGGCTATTTTTCTTCACCCAATAGAGAGCATAAATTCTGAACATAGGCTTAGAAAAACGAGCGATCGCTTTCATAATAAAATTTAAGTAACGACTATGAAACTTTTTATTAATTAAATTTAACGAACCCACATCGTAAAGACAGTCGATGATAATCCTAAAAGTCGTTTCCTCTCTTTGGAATAAACTATCTATTAACAATAGCACTTCCTGAATCCTTTGCTGTTTAAGCTGTTCTTCTTCGTCGGAAACAGCCGAGAGAATCTGCTGCTGCTTAGATAATTTACTATCCGATGGGGTTAACATGATATGGTAAGGAAAAAATTAACTTGTTTTGATTTTATCCCTATTTGCCGATTTTGCAAGACCAAACCCCCCATCTATCCCCATTTTTACGATAACACGGCTCTTTCCTCTCCCATGCCGTCTTGACTGTGATTGCTGTGATTGTGTCATGGACTGTGATTGATTATTGATAAAAGGTTGCTGAATACAATATAATCATAGTATTCATTCAATCATTTCAATCACAGTTTAGACTGATGCTGTGATTGTGTCATGGACTGTGATTGATTAAGAAAAATAGGGCAGAATAAAATTATGAAAGCTAAAATGAGGACTGAATCATGAATGATACCTTAACCACAAGTTTACTTTAGCAGTACAGGAATTTACCACTGAAGCAATCTCTAAAATCCCTATATTGTGGCAAAAAATCAAAACCCAATAATATAATAAAGTTAACCCTCATCACCCCGATTTTATCTATGGAACCGATAACAGTGGCGACAATTGTTGCTTTGGTATTTCAGACTACTGTAGAAAAATTTACCGAAACTGCTCTAGAAAAAATTAAGACTTTGCGGCAAATCATCTGGAATAAACTTAAAGCTAATCCTAAGGCTGAAAAAGCTTTACAAGCTGCTGACAAAGGGTCAAAAACTGATCTAGAAAAAGTAGCAGATTATTTAAAAGTTGCCATGAATGATGAAGCAGATTTCGCCGAAAAAGTCAAGGGTTTAGCAACAGAAATTTAATCCTTAAAAATTCAGGATAATAGTAGTATGAACCAGAATAATTCTGGAGGTCAAAATTTACAGAATCAGGGTGAGGTTGGTGAAGTTTATCAAGCAGAAACTATAAACATCAATAAAACCTGACTGCAGCCGCCTGTTCAGGAACAGGTTAAACAACATCCTCACAATTTATCTAATAGTAATATCCCTAGATTTGTTGGTAGGGATCAGGAATTAATTGACTTAAAAAAGCAACTACAACAATCCCAAACGCTTGCTATCTCTACCTTAACAGGAATGGGAGGCATAGGTAAAACCGAACTAGCCCGACAGTTTGGCTGGCAACAATGGCGGGAAAAAACCTATCCCGGGGGTATATGTTGGTTAAATGCGGCAACTCGCCAACCCGTTGATATCGGTACTTCCATTTTAGATTTTGCGCGGTTACATCTCAAATTAACTTTACCAGACGAGGGAGAATTAGAGGAAAAAATTCGTTATTGCTGGCAAAACTGGTTAGCGGGAAATGTCCTAATTATCTTTGATGATGTACAGGAATATCAGCAAATTAGGGATTATTTACCACCGCAAGAAGACAAACGCTTTCAGGTTTTAATTACCACTCGCAAAGAATATTTATCAGCGACAATTGCAACTTTTCGGGTAAAAGTGCTAAAAGAAGAAGATGCACTTGATTTATTGCGTTCCTACCTTAAAGACAACAGAATTGACACACAAATCGAGGCAGCTAAATTATTATGCCAAGACTTAGGTTATTTACCCTTGGCGTTAGAATTGGTGGCAAGATTGCTAAAACGACGACAGGATTGGAAAATTAGCAAAATACGCGATAAATTAGCCGAAAAAGGCTTAGATGAGCCAATCTTAGCCAAAAATCCCAAGTTTCATGGGGAAATGACTGCGGAAAGAGGGTTAAAAGCTGCCTTTAATCTCAG
>NZ_JADBVM010000054.1:0-35801 GCF_020244875.1 Microcystis sp. M44BS1 | reverse complement strand
GTGGTCGAGGGAATCAACAATAAACTTAAACTAATAAAACGGAGAGGCTATGGCTTTAGAAACTTTCGTAATTTTTGGGTTAGAAGTATGTTATCTTGGCATCTTGTCTGTTGATTTAGCATAAAGAGTAACGAAGAGCCACAAAACGCCGCTTTAAATCGAACGGAATCTCTTGGACATGCTCTAACATAATCAAAAATCTAGACTTTCCTCCATCTTAAGATAGAGTCCGATTACCTTGTACAAAAAGCAGTATCAACTTCCGAAACCCTCACCCCATAAGAGTTTCAGCTATCAAACAAAAAGCCAAAAAATTAGTATCATGTTTGGAAACCCTTAATATGCAAAGGTTTCAGCGTTTTAGTCAAAAAATCAGTATCATGTTACAAACCCCAGTATCATGTTACAAATCTTGTAACATGATACTCATATCAATTTTTTTTGATATGAGCGAAACCCTTGTCACGAAAAGGCTTGGGGCATTTTACCGCCCCAAGCCCTCAAACTCCCCAAGATTAACGCTTATTGAGAATTAAACTCAATAAAATCACTCCTCACCCTCATTCCGACCAGGCAGAAACTTGGGAGTATAGACCCCTTTACAATCAGAATGGTATTTTGTCAACACCAACCCCGATGAAGCTAGAAGCGAAGCCAATTCTAGCCAATCCTTGACCGTAAAACGTTTGCTTTCTAGCTCCTCAAGCTTAGGAGAAACAGCCAAAAATAAAGTAAAGACCACACCCCAAAAAACCTGAGTAGTTAAAAGATTTTTGCCCATCTTAGTAATTCCATCGCGAACCCTTTTGTCCCTTTGATCGCCAGCCTTTTCCGTTACGCATATCTAAGTGAATAAAACCCTTTTTTGCCCCATATCCAAGCGCACCAAACCAACCTTGATCAAGCCATCCCTGGAACCGCAATAAATCGCCATTAACAGGCTTAATATCAGCAGCCCGACCAAAGATATGCTGAGAATTACTCGCACCCCCTACAGCCCTATTTACTGCGATTGGGCGATACCAAGAAGTAACCACAATCCCAGAACCCCACTCCTCACGAATCTTGTCAAGCTCGATCGCCAGTTTAAGAATATTTTGCTGAATCTCAGCACTCACAGGAATTCGCCTTAAATCACCTTTAGTAACCTCACCCACCGAAAAAAAGTCACTAATTTTGATCAACGGATTTTTCCAATCAATTGCAGAATTACTCACAAAATCCCTCCTAAAACCTACAAATATTCTACTTAGCCCCACAAATCAAAATCAGGGCTTATTTTTTGCCCAAAAAAAAGGGGTGCGATGCCCCCACTGTTGAAATCTAAAACCAACCTACAAATATTCTACCTAGCCCCACAAATCAAAATCAGGAGTAATTTCCCCCCCCCACAAAAAAAGAAGTTTTCCTCTCCCCAATAGTGGCAAAATTTTGCCACTGACAGCCACTCCCCAAAATTGAGATAGTAAAAGTACCTAAAAAAGGGGAGAAATGAGCAAAACTAACGCTGGATGGGACAAAATGCAAGCAATAACAGCCTTGATTTTAGCGATAATCACAATCGGCTCAATTGTCTTAAGCTTAGGTGAAGCGAAAAACAAGCTCGAAAATCTCGAAATTGGGCAAAAACACATCAGCACCGAGCTAAAAGAGATAAATTTAGGACTAAAAAGCCTTTACGCAACTACTTACACCAAGCAAGATGCTGAAAAAGACTTTGCTATTCGCGATCGCCTTTGGGAAGCAAAATATCAAGCTCTAGAAAAAAGCCAATCCCAAAAATCTTATTGAGAACTATCTCGCTTTATTGCGAATCGGGAAAAGTCAGCATACTACATTGAGATCCCAAACATCTGATAGGGCTATACAGTTAGTATCATGTTTGTGAAAAATCCTGAAACCCTTATATCCCAATACTTCCCACCTAGTCCCACCTAGTCCTTTATCAAACTACTGGGATCCCAACTATTTGATAAGTTACAGTCCCCCCTTAATAAGGGGGGCATCTGATAATTTTTAACGCCTACCTACTTATCAGTTATCAGTTCACTGATTATTGTTTACTAATAACCTATGAAAAAACTTGGTCTAAATACCATTTTTCCAAAGTAATGGCATGGTATTATTCTTCTTCTAAGGTTAATCCTAACGCCTCTAAGCGTTCCGCTAGTCGATCCGCACGTTTTTTTTCTTTATCAGCGCGTTTCTTTTCTTTATCAGCGCGTTTTTTTTCTTGATCAGCGCGTTTCTTTTCTTGACGCATTTGAGACTCTAACTCAACAGTTGTTAAAAATTTCTCTCCATCGGGACGATACAATTCTAAACTAGATTTATTCCAGATAAAACGCACTCCCAAACGGGGACTTATCCAGTCATTGATGGGGATAATTTCTCTTAAATTTTCTCCCTGTCTTTGCCAACCTTGTAAACGACAGCGCATCGGGTTATATAAGTAGTATTCTTCTACACTATATGTGTCATAAAACTCTAACTTTCGACTCATTTCTGCTTTTGTATTCTTCGGTGATAGAATTTCAAAAACCACTTGAGGAGCGATATTTTCTTCCTGCCATTGACGATAGGAACCCCTTCGTCCTTTGGGACGGCCAAAAGCTACCATCACATCGGGAGCAACCGGTGAAACCAAAGTAGAACGCAGAGGATACCAGAGTAAATCTCCAGCAATAAACACCGTAGGGTCATCGGCAAAGATAATCTCTAAATTCTCCTTAATTTTAACAATCCACTCATATTGTTCGGTATTATCTGCCATCGGTTGACCATCGCTATCTGGGAAAAGAAGATCGTCGTCAATATCAAGATAACTAACCATTGTCTTTTATTTTTAATAGATGGTTGTTTTCTGATTGTAGCAAGATAATTATGAATTATGAATTATCAATTATGAATTGGGGAGATGGGGTAATGGGGGAGTAGGGGAGAGGGGAGCTTTTTCAGTGAACAGTAATCAGTGAACTGAAAACTCACATCTGATAACTGATATAGCGGTTTTCACAGAAGTGAGTCCCGATTGAAACGCCTATCTATCAAGGGATTTACTATACCTTATTAGACTGAAACCCGCTACAACTGATGACTGATAACTGATTCAAGGCTGACGGCTGACTAAAGGTCTTAAGCGGCAGTTATATCTAGTAGAGTCTATATTTATCAAAAAGTTAATTGACTAGAATCTATAAAAACGTTAGGATTTATGGTAACAAATAGTTGTTATTGAGGAGGGCATAGGAACTTGATACAGGCAACCCTGCACCAGTTAAGGGTTTTTGAGGCTACCGCTCGACACAGTAGCTTTACCAAGGCGGCTGAGGAGTTATTTATCACTCAACCCACCGTCTCAACCCAAGTCAAACAACTCACAAAAGCCGTGGGTTTACCGCTATTCGAGCAAATTGGCAAACGTTTATTTTTAACCGAAGCGGGTCAGGAATTACTGTTCACCTGTCAAGAGATTTTTAAGAAATTGGACAACTTTCAAATGAAAGTGGCCGATATTAAGGGAACTAGACAGGGAAAGCTAACTTTAGGCGTGATTACTACCGCTAAATACTTTGTACCGCGATTACTGGGGGCATTCTGTCAACAGTATCCCGGTATTGACATCGCCCTGCAAGTGACTAATCATCAGAAACTGCAAGAGCGAATGTTAAACAACGAGGATGACCTCTATATTCTCAGTCAACCACCGGAAGAAGTGGAACTTTGTTCTCAGTCTTTCTTGGAAAATCCCCTAGTGGTGGTGGCGCGACGAGATCATCCATTGGTGGGTAAGAAAAATCTCCCCCTTGAATCCCTCAACCAGCAACCTTTTATTATGCGCGAATCGGGATCTGGAACCCGCCAAGCGGTACAAAAATTATTTAATCTCCACGATATTAAAGTTAAGGTGCGCTTGGAATTAGGCAGTAACGAAGCCATTAAACAGGCTATTTCTGGTGGTTTGGGACTATCGGTACTATCTAAGCATACTCTCATCTCGGAAGGGGAAAACGGAGAATTAGCCATCCTCGACGTGGAACATTTTCCGATTCAGCGCAATTGGTACGTTTGTTATCTGGCCGGAAAACAACTTTCCGTGATTGCCGATGCTTTTTTAAAATACCTGCTGGAAGCTAGTCAAACTATCCCGATTAATGCCTCGTTAAAAAATGGTGACAGCTTATTAGTGAGCCATTAAACCTTAAACTTTAATTCAGGATCATTTTTCTTCTTGAGGTGGTTATATGTTCGAGTCCTTCAGCCAGACTATCTGGTTGGTACCTCTTTATGCCTTTGCGGGCGCACTTCTCGCTCTACCCTGGTCTCCCGGTATTATCCGGCAAACTGGCCCCCGACCGGCCGGTTATCTGAACTTGATCATGACCTGCTGGGCTTTTTTGCATAGCCTTTTTGCTTTAATCGCCGTTTGGGGTCGTCCGCCGCAATCTATAGCATTTAATTGGCTAAATGCCGCAGATTTAAGCATATCTTTAGATGTGCAGATTTCGGCCGTTAATATCGGGGCTTTACTGCTAATTACCGGCTTAAACCTCGCCGCGCAGGTATATGCGATCGCCTATCTAGAAATGGATTGGGGTTGGGCAAGGTTTTATTCTCTCGTCGCTCTCTTTGAAGGGGGTATGTGCGCCCTAGTTATCTGTAATTCGCTATTTTTCAGCTATTGTGTGCTAGAAGTTCTGACTCTCGGCACTTATCTGCTGATTGGTTTCTGGTTCAATCAATCTCTGGTAGTGACAGGGGCGCGGGACGCTTTTCTGACCAAACGGATTGGCGATTTAATCCTCTTGATGGGAGTGGTGGCCCTTTTACCCCTGGCGGGAACCTGGAACTTTGACCAATTGGCAGAATGGGCGGCTACAGCCAATTTAAACCCCAATGTGGCTAATTTACTCTGTTTGGCATTGATTGCAGGTCCGATGGGCAAATGCGCTCAATTTCCCCTGCATTTATGGCTAGATGAGGCGATGGAAGGACCGATGCCAGCGACAATTCTGCGGAATACGGTCGTCGTTTCCACCGGCGCTTGGTTATTGGTGAAATTAGAGCCGGTGCTGCAATTATCGCCCTTAACCTTGCAAGTAATGATCATTGTTGGCTCTGTTACTGCCATCGGTGCGGGGTTAATTGCGATCGCACAGATCGATGTCAAGCGCTCCCTCTCCTATTCCGTCAGCGCCTACATGGGGCTGATTTTTATCGCTGTGGCCACCGGACAAACGGAAACCGCTTTAGTGTTACTCTTTACTTATGCGATCGCCATGTCCCTGTTAGTCATGGTGGTGGGTAACATTGTTTGGAATAATATCAGCCAAGATTTAAGCCAATACGGGGGTTTATGGTCCCGTCGTCCCGTTTCTGGTATTTGTTATCTCGTCGGCGCCGCTAGTTTGGTCGCACTGCCTCCCTTTGGTGGTTTTTGGGCATTAGCGCGCATGGGCGATCGCCTCGCAGAAGTCAGTGGTTTACTGTTATTAGTGCTATTGTTGGTCAATGCTTTAACTGCCTTTAGTGTCACTAGAGAATTCTGTGTTTTCTTTGGCGGTAAAATCAAACCGATGACCCTGCGCTCTCCGGAAGCTCTTTGGCCCTTAGTTATCCCCATGACTGTGACCATGGGTTTCGCCCTTCATCTGCCGATTTTATTAGCGCAATGGCATTTATTACCAAGTAACTTAAATCTGGGAGTGGCTTTTCTCTTGGTACTTTCCACTGCTGCTGGCGTAATTCCGGCAGCATATATTTATCTGAATGAAAATATCTCCAAACCGATCGTTTTTCAACCGAAAGCCCTTCAAGATTTCTTTGCCAACGACCTTTATACAGCCCAATTGTATAAAGTTACCATCGTTTTTGTCGTCGGATTAATCTCGCAAATTATTAACTGGATCGATACCTTTCTGGTGGATGGGATAGTTAACCTGGTGGGATTAGCCACGGTTTTTGGTGGTCAGAGTTTGAAATATAACGTCTCGGGCCAAACCCAATTTTACTTTCTGTCGATTATTTTGGGGGTCGCTTTGATCGGTATTATCATCTGCTGGCCCCTACTATCACAAATTTCTCTAGTTTTCAGTTAAAGATTTGATAACTTAGGCTTTTCTTTAGCATCCCCGGCCCTGACAATAGGATTTGTCCTGATTATATGGAAACAATTACCTATGTTCAATACCTCTCGTCGCCAATTAATCCGTTATGGGGGTGGTTTTTTGGGAACCGGTCTAGCCGCCACTGTTTTGGGTTCTCAGTTGTCCCAAACTAACGCCCAAACTGCTGTTAATTCCCAGCCATGGCTAACCGCTCAAAATCAAGGATTGAACCCAGACCAGGCCTTAACTATGCTCATGGAAGGCAATCAACGTTTCTGGGAACGAAGACAAAAAAGTCCTAACCGCGATCAAGCTCGACTCACAGAAGTGGCCGAAAGTCAAGCCCCTTTCGCGGCAATTTTGGGCTGTGCCGATTCTCGCGTGCCGGCAGAAATCGTTTTTGATCGCGGATTAGGAGATCTATTTGTTTGTCGGGTAGCGGGAAATTTAGCCACTTCCGAAGAAATTGGTAGCCTCGAATTCGGTACGTTGGTATTAGGAGCCAAGGTAATTGTTGTCCTTGGCCATTCTCGTTGTGGAGCGGTAAAAGCCACCATTGAAGGGGGTCGTTTCCCCGGTCAAATCGGTCGTTTAATCGATGGCCTACAGGTGGGAGTTGATCGGGCCGAAAAACAACCCGGTTCTAACAAACTTGAGCGAGCAATTAAATCCAATGTTATCTATCAAGTAGAGAAATTAGGCAAATCCCCGGTCATGGGTGATTTAGTAGATAAAAAACAATTAAAAATTGTTGGAGCCTACTACGATCTCGATACCGGCAAAGTGAGTTTAATTTAGTCAATTCTAGATTAGTCATCGTGTCGGTTGGCTAATCCTTTTCTCATCCCAGTCATTATAAATTTGATCGATACCAATATGCTCAGTACCCTGCTTTGGTTGCCAATAATTGGAGCAATTATCGTCGGTCTTTTCCCCGATAAATTTGCCCCAGCAAAATTACGTCAAATTACCCTCTTTTTTGTTGCCGCCGTCCTCTTTTGGTCTTTATATCTGCTGACCCAATATAACTTAACCAGTAATGGCTTTCAATTTTCTGAATACCGCGAATGGGCAAAACCAATCGGTTTAAGTTATAACCTCGGAGTCGATGGTTTGTCCTTACTGTTAATTATTTTAAACTGTTTCTTGACAGGAATAGCTATCTATAGTACCGAAGAAAAAGTAGAGCGTCCCCGACTTTATTACATCCTAATCCTCCTGATTAACGCCGGGGTTTCTGGGGCATTAATGGCCAAAAACCTGCTGCTGTTCATCGTTTTCTATGAACTAGAATTAATCCCCTTTTATCTGATGATTGCTATCTGGGGAGGCGAAAAACGTGGCTATGCTTCGATTAAATTCCTTCTCTACACTGCTGTCTCTGGGTTATTAGTCCTAGCGGCATTTTTAGGCATAGGTTTCCTCAACGGTGGTACTTTTGACTATTCCTCCCTCTCCACCGCCGATTTCTCCCAAAAAACCCAGTTACTACTCTTAACTCTGCTGTTAGTGGGATTTGGCATCAAAATTCCCCTCGTACCTCTCCATACTTGGCTACCGGATGCCTACACGGAAGCTTCCCCCGCTACAGCAATTTTATTAGGTGGTATCCTCGCTAAACTCGGTACTTATGGCTTAGTTCGCTTTGGCCTGCAATTATTCCCCGAAACTTGGTCTTTAATCGCCCCCGGACTGGCAATTGTCGGCGTTACTAGCGTTATTTACGGGGCCTTGAGCGCTATTGCCCAAAAAGACATTAAACGCATGGTGGCCTACAGTTCGATCGGTCACATGGGCTATATACTGGTAGCAGCCGCCGCCGGCACGGGTTTAAGCGTCCTTGGTGCCGTCGCGCAAATGATTAGCCACGGTCTTATTCTCGCCCTCTTATTCTATCTGGTGGGCATCGTCGAACGCAAAGCCGGAACTAGAGATTTAGACGTTTTAAACGGTTTAATGAACCCAATTCGCGGTTTACCCTTGGTTAGCGCCCTATTAATTCTCGCCGGTATGGCCAGCGCCGGGATTCCCGGATTAGTGGGATTTGTGGCGGAATTTATCGTTTTTCAGGGTAGTTTTTCCCGTTTTCCCGTGCAGACGGTTCTCTGTATCATCGCTTCCGGTTTAACGGCGGTTTACTTTGTTATCCTGCTTAATCGCACCTGTTTTGGTAAATTGGATAATAAACTTGCCTACTATCCCAAAGTCCTGAAATCGGAAACTATACCCGCTTTTGTCCTAATGGTATTAATCGTCTTTTTAGGTATTCAACCCAATTATTTAGTCCGTTGGATTGAACCCACCACTAACTCGATGGTTGCCAGCTTATCGGGAGAAGCAAAACCTAGTTTTGTCTTCAAAAAATCTCCGCAAAAGTCCTCAAAAACCAACTGGTTAAATCGGGGTAAATATTTATCTGCCAGTTGAGAATATTTTTTCCTAATTACTTAATCTTGGAGAAAACTGATGAAATTAATCTCACTGATTTCCTTTAGTTTGCTAACCACAGGAATTATCACTTTATCTCCCTTAGTTGTCGCCCAAACAGCGATCAGCAGCCTAAGAGATACAAGAACAATTACCATATCTGGACAGGTAAAAAGTGTGGTTGGTAACGACTTTATTTTAGCTGATCACACTGGTCAAGTAATTGTCGATGCAGGACCGCGCTGGTGGCAAGAAATTAACGTATCAGTGGGAGAATATCTCACCGTGGTCGGAGAGTATGACGAGGGAGAATTTGATGCTTTTTCGATTACTCGTCCCAACGGTCAAGTTATGCAAATTCGTCCCCAATTTGGACGGCCACCTTGGGCAGGAAAAAAAGATTAAACCCCGAATATTGACTCAACAAGTTTCTTAAGCTAACCAGCACAAATCATGGTACAAACTCCTGTTAAACCCACTGCCAAAATTCCCCCTTCTACTCATGAATTCGCCGACATTATCCACCGGTTAGAAGCGGGTGGCTCCATGTTACCGGATACTCCCGAAAACCTGATGCAAATTATCGGCATTTATAAAGCTTATGCCGTACCGATGGATTTTTATTGGCGAGATCTGCTCTATATTGCCGAACGAGTTTTCCTCGATCCTTTGCCCTTTTTTAAATATTTTCTACCCCAAGAATACCTAGAGCTACAAAATCATTACTCCGGCGATAATGCCGATTTACGCATCTGGCGCGGCACGGGTTCCGCTCATCCTGAATTGTTAGAATTTATGGATAAAGGTAAAACCCGAAAAATGCCCAAATTAATCCATCATCTTTGGCATGATCGCATTAATATGGAATTTGCCGAAGCCTGTATGCAAGCCATGTTATGGCATGGCCGCGATATGGGTTGGGGTTTATTTGATGCCTATCTTGATTCAGAAGAATATCGCCAAAATGCCGACCGCGCTATTAAGGCCTATTTCAAGAAAAACCCCGTGATGATGAAACTTTATGACCTGTTCCCCGATATGTTCTTAGAACAGGTGCGGATGATGTCCTATTACTCTAATTTAGGACTATTCTGGGAAGTGATGGCCCCAGTATTTTTCGAGATGTCTGATATCTACGATGAAGGCGGGTTTAAAGGTGTTCCCGATGCCATGAATTTCCTCGTTAATGGCATTTTTGCCATCGCTGGCCGGCCAATTTATCATCACGTTTATATTGATGGTCAATGCTACGAAATTATCCCCAAATCAAAGGCTTTTACTTGGCTTTATGAAGCGGCTTTACCCTATGTAGAAGCGGTCTTTTATCGTACTGCTCCCTTCCGGGGTACAAAGTCCTATAATGCCCAAGCAAAACAGGTTCCTGACGAACAAAAAGACTTTCACTATGGTATTCTTTACGCGGATGTTTTCCCCGTGGGTACTGCGGGAATTCCCCCGACGTTGTTAATGGATGATATGTATCATTTTTTACCCCAATATCTGATTGATTACTATCAACAAAACTGCCGGGGGGAAGATGATATTTTGATTCAATTGGGTATTAGTTTCCAGCGTTCGATGTATAATGTTACTTCGGCAGTTATTCAAGCTCTACGCACTGCTTTACTCTATCCCCTCGACGATCCTAATCCCAAACATTTACTTAAAAATCGTCAATTCTTTGAGGCACAAATGGACAGATTTAAACGCCCCGAAGCGCGTCTTAGAGATATCCAAAGTCCTAATTATCGTTGAGGTTTTTTGCTTACTTTTCTGGTGGGTTTATAGCCCACCTTTTTTGATATAATCAGATGACCGACACCCAATGTCATACTAATACTAAATCCCTTGAGTAACCCACAGAAAACGGGTTTTTCCGAGAAACCCGTTTTCTACTCGAGGGAATAAATAATCAGTATTTAATAGCCAGATTTAGTATTAAGTACCTAAGCAAAATTAATTACACATTTCGATAAAGCTTTTGCCTCTTGCCTTCGTTAAAACCACCCACTTAATAGGATAGTTACAGAACGTAAAAATTGGCTAATTCAGGAGTTATTATTATGCTAGACCAAATGATGAAGATGTTAGAAGGGCAACAAATAGGCCCCTATCGTCTTAATAAGTTTCTCGGTGCGGGTGGTTTTGGTGGTGTATTTCATGCTAGTGAAATGGTCAGAAATACATCGGTCAAAGAAGTTGCCATTAAAGTTATCCCCGAAAGTAGCGATGATAAATTAATTGAATTAACAAATTCCAGAAAGTTAGAACATCCTAATTTAATTAAGAGTTATGCGGTGGGGGAATTTACTTTTCTCAATACAGAGATGCTTTATTTAGTCATGGAATTGGCACAGGGTAGCCTAGAAAATCACATTGCCAAAGGCAGTTTTTCAGCGGATGAGATTAAAAATATTACTGCTCAAGTCGCCCAGGGCTTAAATTATCTTCATCGACAAAATAAAGTCCATCGAGATTTAAAACCGGGTAATATCCTCAAGGTTAATCAACAATACAAGTTAGCAGATTTTGGCTTAATTAGAACTTTAAATAACAAAAGCCACACTCAAACAGTCCACAATACCGGTACAATTATTTATATGCCTCCCGAAGCCTTTAGGGGTGATATTTCCTCAGCTTGGGATCTGTGGTCATTAGGTATTATGTTAATCCAAATGACCACTAATCAATTTCCCTATAAGTTCAATAATGACAATAATCAATTAATGGTAAAGGTGATAAATTGTGAGCTACAAATCCCTAGTTTACCGAAAGAGTTTAAACCGATTATTGAAGGGTGTTTGCAAAAAGATAGAAAACAAAGATGGACAGCACAACAGGTTTTAAATGCCTTACAAGCAGTCAAAAAGCCTGTTTCACCAATACCCCTAATTGCTTCACCTACTCCATTTACCGAAAACCTACCCAATCGAGTCACACTAGAGATGGTGAGCTTACCAGCAGGTCAATTTCTCATGGGATCCCCTGACAGTGATTCTGATGCCTACAATGACGAAAAGCCTCCACACCAAGTTAAAGTCAACAGTTTTGCGATTGGGAAATATCCTGTGACTCAGGCACAATATGAAGCGGTAATGGGAACCAATCCCTCTCATTTTAAAAATAACTCTTGGTTTAAAAACAATCTGCAAAATCCGGTAGAACAGGTTAGTTGGAACGATGCTCAAGCCTTTTGTCAGAAATTGAGTCAAATAACAGGAAAAACCTATCGCTTACCGACAGAAGCGGAATGGGAATATGCTTGTCGTGCGGGGACTACTACTCGCTATTATTTCGGTGATGATGCCAATCAGTTAGGAGATTATGCTTGGTATGACGGAAATTCTCAGAAGACAACTCATCCTGTGGGCCAGAAAAGGCCCAATGCTTGGGGACTCTATGACATGAGTGGCAATGTTTGGGAGTGCTGCGAGGACAATTTGCATGGTGACTATATCGGAGCGCCGACGGATGGCAGTGCTTGGATAAAAAATAATAATGATAATGATTATGATTATTGCATACTGCGGGGCGGTTCTTGGTACCACGATCCTTATTACTGCCGTTCTGCTTCCCGCAACAACTTCTTCCGCCGCGACAACTACAACAGCATCGGTTTTCGGGTGGTGTGCGGTGCTGGGAGGACTCTGTAACCCTTTTTCCCTTTTTTTCCCTTTTTACCCTTTTTCTCTTTTTCTCTTTTTCCCGCCGCTAGGTGGGTCGATTTTTTTTTTGAGCCGTAGGTTGGGTTGAGGAACGAAACCCAACCCAATTATTTAAAAGTGTTGGGTTTCACTATCGTTCAACCCAACCTACGATTTAAGGCGGGTCGATTTTTTTTTGAGCCGTAGAAACCCAACCCAATTATTTAAAAGTGTTGGGTTTCACTATCGTTCAACCCAACCTACGATCTGAAATTAAATAATATTGTGGCGCTCCTAACGCACCCTACCTACTCATTCGCCCGTACTTTTTGCCGCAAACCCTATTTAGAGCCGTTTTTTTCAGTGAAAACAGGGAAATTTTCCGTAAATTCCCCCACCCCTAACACCTGATACTCAATCCAGTTATTAAAGACTGATTATTTATTCCCCCTTTTGCCTCTTGTCTGACTGGGAGTCGCCAGTCTAAGCTAAGAATAGCTGGCCACCCCGTCCCGACCACCGGAAAAATGATAGAATGAACGATTCTAACGCTAATTCTCCCGCTCAATCCTCAGAAGAGACAATAGATGAAACCAATTGGGTAGATCTGGGGGAAGAAGGGAAACCCCTAGATAAACCCACTGCTCAACCTATCCAACCATCTCCCCTCAAGTCTATCTCTACCCTGATCACGGTGGAGACGGCTTTTTTGGCCAGTGCTACCAGTTTAATCTGGTTAATTGATTATTATTTTCCCCTCGGACCGTTATTAAGGGTTTTTTTCCCGATTCCTATCGCTTTGGCCTATTTACGTTGGGGCGCTCGTTGTGCTTGGATGACAGCATTAGTTTCTAGTTTACTTTTGTCGGTGTTAATGGGACCGACTCGCAGCATTGTCTTTTTGATTCCCCACGGCTTGATGGGGGTACAATTGGGGCTATGCTGGCGCCGGGGTGCGCGCTGGGAATTTTCTATTTTGACCGGGGGACTGTTGGGTGCTTTTGGTTTATTCTTTCGTTTTTGGCTGTTTTCAATTCTTTTAGGCGAAAATCTTTGGTTATATGTGATTACCCAAGCGACTAATTTTATTGATTGGATTTTCACCCAGTTAGGGATTCTCGCTAAACCGACGCTGCTGCAAGTGCAATCGATAGCAGTTGTGGGCATATTTGTCAATAGTTTATTATACTTATTTGCCGTGCATTTAGTGGCGTTATTAGTTCTCGATCGCCTCGGTAATCCGATTTCTCGTCCGCCCAAATGGGTGCAGGTCATACTAGATTATGAGTAATTATTTAGTGCTTTATGGTCAGTAAGCTGTTCGTAATTTAAATTGCTTGTTGAGACGAGGCAAGAGGCAAAAGGCAAGACCCCCCCGATGTCGGGGGGGCAAGGGGGGGGGAGATTCGGCTAATCTAAAAATAAGCGGTTTAAATACGTCTTAGCTTATCTCCAGTCAACTGTTAATCGATCGTTTTTCCTCGATTATCATCTTGTCAGAGAGTGACCGAGTGAGTTATAGTCGTCTATAAGACTCGATTACAGCATTTCTTAAAAGAATCGTGGTTTTTGGAAAATCGAAAAGTGCGCTATTTTTCCCGTCCACAGAAACCTGTTGCCGAGGGGAGTAACTCAAAAACTCCTTTTTTCCTAGATTCTGATAGACAGAACTGGCGGAAACGGATAAAAAATGCTGTTATCGAGCAAGACTCAGGGATTAATTGAAAATCTCGTCTCTTGGCTGTGCTTGTCTAATTGTGGGTCAAGCCGGCACTTGCCAAACAGACTTAAAAACTGAAACCAAGACTCAGTTCCCATGTCTGAGAGGCAGATGAACATCAAGATGAGGCTTTAACGATGCGGACTCATCTTCTTAGAACTTTCTTAACAAGACCAGATTTCCAGAAGTAGCCTCAAAGCATAGACAAATAGCCCATGGTCAGTCGCTTTTGAAACCGAAAGATTGAGGAAATTGAATGCCAAAACAAATAATCATAGCCGAACAACACCATATAGCGGCTGTTTTTTGGGAAGATCAAATTCAGGAATTAGTTGTAGCCACAGGTAATCAGCAGGTGGCCGACATCTATCTAGGATTAGTAGAAAATGTCATCCCTGGGATAGATGCAGCCTTCGTCAATATTGGCGATGCGGAACGCAATGGCTTTATCCATGTCACCGACCTGGGCCCCTTAAGACTGAAAAAAACCGCCGGTGCTATCACGGAATTACTGGCCCCCCAGCAAAAAGTGCTGGTACAGGTAATGAAAGAACCCACCGGCAACAAGGGACCGCGGCTAACGGGAAATGTCACTCTCCCTGGCCGTTATCTGGTATTGATGCCCAATGGTCGCGGGGTGAATCTTTCCCGTCGCATCCGCAGTGAAGACGAGCGCTCCCGTTTACGAGCTTTAGGGATTTTGGTCAAACCGGCGGGGATGGGGTTGCTGGTACGCACCGAGGCCGAAGGCAAAGCGGAAGAGGCGATTATCGAGGATTTGGAATTTCTGCAAAAACAGTGGGAGAGTATCCAACAGATGGCCGTCAGCACCCGGGCCCCGGCCCTGCTTAACCGCGATGATGACTTTATTCAAAGGGTTTTGCGGGATATGTACAGTGCCGATGTCAATCGCATTGTTGTGGATAACCCGATGGCGGTAAAACGAGTTAAACAGCAATTGACGAACTGGGGCGGCGGCAAAGCTCTCGAAGGGGTTTATATCGACTCCCATCGGGAAACCCAGCCAATTCTCGACTATTTCCGGGTTAACGCCGCCATTCGCGAGGCCCTGAAACCCCGGGTTGATTTACCCTCCGGCGGCTATATTATCATCGAACCGACGGAAGCTTTAACGGTAATTGATGTTAACTCCGGTTCCTTTACCCGTTCGGCCACGGCCCGGGAAACCGTACTCTGGACTAATAGCGAGGCCGCCACAGAAATCGCCCGACAACTGCGCTTGAGAAATATCGGCGGTGTGGTGGTGGTGGACTTCATCGATATGGATTCCCGTCGCGACCAGTTGAAACTGCTGGAATTGTTTAATAAGGCCCTGAAAAGCGATAAGGCCCGGCCCCAGATTGCCCAATTATCGGAATTGGGGTTAGTGGAATTAACTCGTAAGCGTCAGGGGAAAAACATTTATGAATTATTCGGCAAAACCTGTGACCATTGCGGCGGACTGGGCCATTTAGCCCATCTACCCGGAGAAGGCAACGCCATCGCCCTAGAAACCCCCAGCCTTAGCCGCGCGGAAAAAGAAACCCTTGTCGTTGCCCCGATTAATACAAAAGTTCTACCCGATAAGAGCGCTCCTAGCGTTGCGGCGGCCGAACCCTATCTAGAAGTTTTCTCCGAATTTGAGGCGGAAGAAAACGCCCAAGAGATGGATCTTTCCTTTCATCCCAACTATCAAGAACAGGTTAATAATTCTCGCCGTCGCCGTCGCCGTCGTCCCTCGGAACTATTGCTAAAAGAGGAACGGGGCGAAAAAGCCTCTACTAATGGTGTTAACAACGAAATCGAGCCAGAATCAGAACCCCAACGCCTTGAGGAAAAACGAGAACGCCCGGCCCGTCTCTCGAAACGGGGAGAAGATGCCGGTGCTGGCAAAAATATCCCCGTCAGCGAACGGGAGCGGGTTTCCGTGGAAATGACCCCCGTAGAACAGGAAGTTTATTCTTTAATGGGCATTTCTCCCCTGATTCTGGTGGATAAGGAGTTTAAAGACCCGAAATCGGTGATTGTTTCCGTGAAACTGCCAGGGGAAAGAGAAGCGGAAAACCCAGAAACGTCTGCCACTCCTGAAATATCCTTGATTCCTACCCCAGAAGCTGAGGTCGCACCAGTCGAAGGGATGGAAACCGGCGAGGAAGCCGAAAATCGTCCCCTGGTGCGCCGTCGTCGTCGTCCCACCACTAGCGAAGTTGGTCAGGAAATCAGCCAAGAAGCTAGTCCGCCACTGACTTTTACCCCCGAACCGATGGCGCCCGAAACTCCAGTTTTTCTCGGTGAAGTCATTCCTTTCGAGACCCCGGTGAGCGCCGAGGTGACGGAGGAGCCACCAATAGAGGCTGAAACTGCGGTGCTGCGTCGTCGTCGTCGTCGTTCCTCCGCCACTGCCGATGAGTCATGAGCGCAGAACCCTTAATTGCCGGTGTCGATGAAGTGGGACGCGGGGCTTTATTTGGCCCCGTGGTGGCGGCGGTAGTGGTCACTGTCCCCTCTGGTTTTCCGCAGCTGTGGGAGTTGGGGGTAAAAGATAGTAAGCAACTTAGCCCCCAAAAACGGCAAAAATTGAGCCAGCAAATACAACGGGATTTTCTTTGTCGCATCGGTTATGCTACGGTGAAAGAGATCGATCGCTTGAATATTTTTCATGCTTCCCTACTGGCAATGAGCAGAGCTATCGGGAAATTACCCCTTTCCCCCAGTCTCTGTTTGATCGATGGCAAGCACATTATTAAAGATTTGTCAATCCCCCAAAAGGCGGTAATTCAGGGAGATCAACAATCGCCGGTAATTGCGGCGGCTAGTATCGTGGCCAAAGTCTGGCGCGATGACTTAATTACTCGTTGGCACGGACGCTATCCCGATTATGGACTCCCTCGTCACAAGGGTTATGGCACTGCTCAACACCTAGAAGCGATCGGCAACCATGGACTTACTTCTCAGCACCGGCTCTCTTTTAGTCCCTGTCAATCGAGGTTGGAGCTTGACTAAGCTGTTCGTAATTTAAATTGCTTGTTGAGACGAGGCAAGAGGCACTCATGCAACCCCCCCCCTGCCCCCCCAACCCCCCGACATCGGGGGGTTGGGGGGTGTGGGGAGAAACAATTCATAACTTGAGAGTTAATCACACTATTAAAAACGGATTTGGTATTAACTCTTAATCAGAAAAATATCGCCAAAAAATTCCCCTTTTTAACGGAAATAAAAAGGGGAGAAGATATTAGATAGCTTTAGGATTCAGTCATCCATTCCGTATGGAAAAACTCACCTCTGGGTTTATCGGTACGTTCGTAGGTATGAGCGCCAAAATAATCCCGTTGTGCTTGGGTGAGATTTTGCGGTAAATTGGCCCGACGATAACTATCAAAATAGTCCAAAGAAGAACTAAAAGCCGGGACAGGAATTCCCAACTTATTAGCTAAGACTAACACCTCACGCCATGCTTCTTGGCGATCGAGGATACTTTGCTTAAATTCCGGCGCTAACAACAAATTCGGCAGCCCCGGATTTTCCGCAAAAGCTTTGCGAATTTTATCCAAGAAACTAGCCCGAATAATACAGCCCCCCTTCCAAATCCGGGCCGATTCCGGCAGACTGATATTATAGTTAAACTCCTGAGAAGCTTTAGCGATTAAAGCCATACCCTGGGCATAGGAACACATTTTCGAGCAGTAAAGAGCATCACGCACCTTATCCACAAATAGTGCCGCATCCCCCGGATAGGTTTCCCCAGGTCCAGGTAACTCTTTAGCGGCAGCCACCCGTTCATCCTTATAAGCGGACATCACGCGAGCATTAACCGCAGCATAAATGGTCGGAATTGGCACCCCCAACTCCAAGGAACTTAACACTGTCCAGCGTCCTGTTCCCTTTTGTCCCGCCGAATCCAAGATTAAATCTATCAGATGATGACCAGTTTCCGGGTCAACATACTTAAAGATATCGGCGGTAATTTCAATTAAATAAGAATTAAGCTCATCGGTGCGATTCCACTCGGCGAAAGTTTCCTGTAACTGCTGATTGCTTAGTCCTAGACCATTTTTCAGCACATCGTAGGCTTCGGCAATTAACTGCATATCGCCGTACTCGATGCCATTGTGAACCATTTTCACATAATGGCCCGCACCCCCGGAACCCACATAGGTGACACAGGGACCATCATCGACTTGGGCGGCAATTTTGGTTAAAATCGGCTCTAATTCCCGATAGGCGAACTCTGTACCCCCCGGCATCAGGGAAGGACCGTGCAGAGCGCCTTCTTCGCCACCACTGACTCCCATGCCGACAAAACCCAGTTTAGTGGTCGATTCTAGGTCGCGGGTGCGTCTTTCCGTGTCCTCGTAGAGGGAGTTACCGCCATCGATAATCATATCTCCTTCTTCGAGAAGGGGTTTTAATTGTTCGATCACGGCATCCACCGGCGGGCCTGCTTTTACCATGACCAGAATTTTGCGGGGACGCTCTAAAATTTGGACGAATTCTTCTAAACTATAGGCCGCCTTGACATCTTTGCCGACGGCGCGAGTTTCCATAAATTCTTTAGTTTTGCTGGCGGTGCGATTGTAAACAGCGATGGGAAAACCCCGACTCTCCACATTGAGAGCGAGATTTTCTCCCATGACAGCTAGTCCGATAACACCGAAGGTACGTTTAGTCATAGAAATTCAGTCTCAGCTGATGCGTTCTTCTTCCCCTTTTAGCGCCTACTTTCCCTAAGATAGCTAAACTTTCCCTATTTCTTAAGCCTTGACTAATCAGTGATCAGTGATCAGTAATCAGTAATCAGTGATCAGATTTGGGTTTTCAGTGAACAGCATTAAGTGAGGAGTGTTACAGCGTTTCTCCTCAAGATGAAGTGTAACCCAAGTAGATAGGTATTAAAAACTTTCAGATCCCCCCGCCTATCGGCACCCCCCTTATCAAGGGGGTTGGGGGGATCGAACCTAAAATCCATTTTTAATTTAATTATAACCAGCTACTTAATTTGGTATCATCCCCGAACGACTGGCTACTGTTGCCTGTTCCCTAAAACCAGAGACTTCCTACCTCACCATTAAGATAACTGCTATGAATGGCATTCACTGATGACTGAAAAACCCCCAAGCGCAGAAAAATTAATGGTAATGTTAAATTAAATTAAGAAAATCCTCATTCTTGTTATATGCAGTTAACTTGGCTTGATAGTAATTCTTGGTTAATCGAAATCGGGGGAAAACGCCTGCTTCTCGATCCTTGGTTGGTAGGTTCCCTGACTTTTGGCAATTTAACTTGGCTATTTGAGGGCAAAAAAACCGCTAATCATGCCATTCCCGAACATATCGATCTGATTCTTCTCTCCCAAGGTTTGGAAGATCACGCTCATCCTCCCACTTTACAGGTACTCGATCGCCAAATTCCCGTGGTAGCTTCTCCAAATGCCGAAAAAGTGGTTCGAGCGCTCAATTATACCCATCGCATCCCTTTAACCCACGGTGCTAGTTATATCTTTGACAATGCGATCGAAATTACTGCTGTCCCCGGTTCTCCAGTCGGGCCGACTCTGGTGGAAAATGGTTATGTTATCAAGGAATTAGCGACAAATCAGAGTATCTACTACGAACCCCACGGTTATCATTCTCCTAGCCTCGATTCTCTTGGTAAAATCTCCGTGATTATCACTCCTTTGATTGACTTAAAAATACCTTTCCTCGGACCGGTAATCAAAGGACAAGAAAGCGCCTTAGCAGTCTGTCAACGCTTGCAGCCCGAATATATTATTTCCACCGCTGCCGGTGGTGATATCGAGTTTAAAGGATTATTGATGGCGGTGTTAAGTGCTGGGGGTAGTCCCGAATCTTTTCAAGAATTATTAACATCCCATGACTTGCCGACAAAGGTAATTGATCCTCGTCCTTGGCAGCCTTTTACAGTGGAATTAGGTGAGTGCGTTCCGGGTTTGAGCTAATCTGAGTTAAGGGAAGAATAGAAAACAGTTAAAACTTTCTTCCCGATTTTTATCTAAAAAAGTAGAATTTTTGTTATAAGTAGATAGGTATTAAAAACTTTCAGATGCCCCCCTTATTAAGGGGGGATCAAGGGGGGATCCCCCCGCCTATCGGCACCCCCCTTATCAAGGGGGGCAGGGGGGGATCGAACCTAAAATCCATTTCTAATTTAATTATAACCAGCTACTTATCTTTGCTGGCTACAGATGACATTAATTGTTTGAAAAAACTGGCTCTCTTGAATATTGGATGTAAAATGGGTAAAACCCCACACCCCACACCCCACCTGCCCCCCCGATGTCGGGGGGGTTGGGGGGGTCACACCCTGCCCCCAGGAAAAACTTTTTGCCGCAAACCCTAATTAAAAGTGGCTCTTCTCTGCTAAATTGTCTATGAATCAGTTGCCCTTATTTTCTCAGTCAAAATCAGTACGAGACTTTTATCAACCTGATGCCGAAATAATTCTTTATCAAGGAGATAGCAATAATTTTATCAAGACTATACCAGATAATTCTGTGAGCTTGATTATTACTTCTCCTCCCTACAATTTAGGAAAAGACTACGAAAAAAAAATCTCTTTGGATACTTATCTGGAAACCCAGACCAAAATTCTGCGAGAATTCTCTAGGATATTGCAAGATAATGGTAGTATTTGCTGGCAGGTGGGAAATTTTGTTCAAGAGGGAGAAGTTTATCCTTTAGATATTTTTTATTATCAGCTATTTAAACAAATGGGTTTCTTTTTAAGAAATAGAATTGTCTGGCATTTTGGCCATGGATTACATACTTCTAAAAGATTTTCTGGCAGATATGAAACTATTTTATGGTTGACAAAAACCGATAAATATACCTTTAATCTTGATCCAGTGAGAATCCCCGCTAAATACCCCGGTAAGCGTCATTTTAAAGGTAAAAATATCGGTAAACCCTCTGGTAATCCTTTAGGGAAAAATCCTAGCGATGTTTGGGAGTTTTTGGCACAAGAATGGGATGAGTTACTGTGGGATATTCCTAACGTTAAATCTAATCATCCAGAGAAAACTATCCATCCTTGTCAATATCCAATCGAATTAGTAGAAAGATGTGTTTTAGCCTTGACAAATGAGGGGGATTGGGTTTTTGATCCCTTTGCTGGGGTTGGAACTTCTCTGATTGCTAGTATTATGCACAATCGTCGAGTTATGGGGAGTGAAAAAGAAGCAGAATATGTGAAAATTGCCAGGGAAAGAATCGCCGCTTATTTGCAAGGAAATCTCAAAATTCGTCCTTTAGGAAAACCTATTCATCAGCCTAATGGTAAGGAAAAAGTTGCTCAAATTCCCGAAGAATGGCACAATAATATATAGGAAGTAACACTTAATCTCCCCCCCAGGTAGATGGATTCATGAATCCATCTACTATGAGTTGATGCTAAATCTAGTTATTAAAAACTGATTATTTATTCTGTAGAAAACGGGTTTCTCCGAGAAACCCGTTTTCTGTGCGTTACTCAACGGATTTAGTATAACCCATCCTACAATGATTGATCAGTTTTTTTGTCACCATTTTTAGAGAAAACTTTGCAGAATTGTTGCAGTTTCTTGTCCAGTTTTTTCCCAACTAAAAAGCTCGGCGCGTTGGCGACTCAGGGATTTTAATTTAAGGCGTAATTGTTCATCAGTAGCGATTTGCTGCATTGCCTCTCTCATCTCATCAATGCTATAGGGATTAATTAAAATTGCCGCATCTCCTGTGACTTCCGGGAGAGAGGAAAGATTAGAAGTAATTACAGGAGTTCCACAGGCGATCGCTTCTAGTACAGGTAATCCGAAACCTTCCCAAAGGGAGGGATAAACTAAAGCAGTTGCTTGGTTTAAAAGTTGCGGCAATTCTTCATAGGAAACATAGTTTAAAAATTGCACTCGTTGAGAGATTGATAATGCTTCTACCTGTTGCTGTAGAGCCGGGGTAAAACGGGGGTCAAATTGACCGACAATTAATAATTGATATTCGGGAGCGATTTGGGAAAAAGCAGTAATTAAACGAGCGAGATTTTTATGAGGATCATAACGACCAAGATAGAGAAAATAGGGACGAGTCGCCAGATTTAGAGGACGAAAATTTTGAGAATCATATCCAGAAAGAATCACGGTTATTTTGTCAAGAGGTATGTCAAAAAACTTATTAATATCGGCGGCCGTTGCTTGGGAAACAGCGATAATATGTGTTGCTTTTTTCAGGACTTGGGGTAAATAGTATTTATTATAAAAAGTTAGGGGAGAAAATTTCGGAAATCGCAGGGGAATTAAATCATGAACTGTGACAATATAGCGGCAATTTCCATAAATAGGTGCTTCGGGAATGGGGGTAAATAGCAAGGAAGATTTCAATTGTTGATAGGTTTGATAGAGTTGGGTTTCTGTCCAAATTAAGCGCCTAATATTGCCTTTAGTTCCCTGTTCTTGGGTGAGGTTTGCCGACACAGGATAGGTGTTAAAATTTGGGTAACTATTAGAAGTGATTAGGGTAGGATTTAAGTTAGCTAATTGAGGAATGAGATTTTTAGTATAGGTAGTCAACCCAGTATATTTAGTACCGAGAAAAGCGAGATTGATTAATAATTGATTATTTTTATTCATAGATATTAGCTAGTTAAGTAGGTAGGTGTTAAAAGTTGTCAGACACCCCCCTTATCAAGGGGGGATTAAGGGGGGATCAGCACCCCCCTTATCAAGGGGGGATCAGAGGCAAAATCTATCTTCAATTTAATGATAACTACTTACTTATTATAAAAGAGAACGATAAGCTTTTATAGTAGCTTGTGCGGTTTTTTGCCAAGAGAATTTTGCCGCTTGTTTTTTTCCTTTAGTGATTAATTCTTGACGGAGAGAGGTATCACTAATCACCTGATAGATTGCTGCGGCAATTTCTAGGGGATTATCGGGATTAATTAATATTGCCGAGTCTCCCGTGACTTCCGGTAAGGATGCAGTATTAGCAGTTACCACAGGACAACCTAAAGTCATCGCTTCTAAAACTGGTAATCCAAAACCTTCATAAAAAGAAGGATAGACAAAAACATCGGCCTTTTGATAATAATCCGCAACTAAGTCATCAGCAAGATAATCAAGATGTTGGATACTATCTCGGAAGGGAGACTGAGATATTTTATCGAAAATTGGTTCATACTTCCATCCTTTTTTGCCAATCAGAATCAGATTATGGTCTAATTTATACCTGTCCTTGAGATAGTTAAAAGCAGTGATAAGATTAATAATATTTTTTCGTGGTTCTAGGGTACTAACAAATAGTAAATAGGGTTTAGTGATAGTTAGAGATGAGGGAGTATTGGGGAGGGAAGAATAACGACTTGCGAGGGGAGTAACAAAAATTTTCTCTGGGTTCACATCTAAATATTCGATAATATCTCGTTTGGTACTTGCGGAGTTAGCAATAACTAAATCTGTCCATTGTAGAGATTGTTTAATCCGTTGGGTGTAGGTTTTGACAATCCCCGTGACAAACTCAGGATATTTAATAAAAGTAACATCATGAATAGTCATAACTTTGCGACTCTGACGACAAGGATACACCACATGATCCAATCCGTGGAGAATATCAGGAGAATCAAGAAAGTTTTCTAGATAGGGAATTAGAGGATTAGGAAATCGGGTTAAGATATTGCTAAGACTGACGGGAATTGGTAAACATTTAACCTCTGGATAGGATTGCAGTTTTTCGGGGATAGAAAGATTACCCCGCAGCCAGTTTTTTACCGATGGTTGAAAACAGAGGGACAGGGAAAAGTTTTCTTGATTTTGTAATTTAGCTAATTCGGCAATCAGGTGATAAGCATATAATCCAATTCCACTAGGATTTTGTCTTATCGGTGTACCATCAACTAAAATTTTAAGCATTTGCGGTTAGATGAGATTGACGGGATAGATATTTTAAAAATTACACATTTAATTGTCAATTTTGCTCGGTTAGGACAAGATTAAAATCGGCAATAAACTCCACCCTAATAGTTAATCTTACCCTATAACGTCCCTAAATAGCGGTCTTTTTGGGCTAGGTTACGGCGAATACTTAATTTATCGGGCAATTTTTTCGATTATTGTCCCCTCACCCACCCTAGAACATAGTGATCATATCAATTCAGTTAGTGTTAGTCCTAATAATCAACTATTAGCCAGTGGTAGTGATGATAAAAGATTAAAATTATGGGATTTAAAAGCAGGAAAAGCCATTATTTCTATTCCCCATCCCCAAAAAATCTATTCCGTTTGTTTTAGTCCCGACGGTAATTATATCGCCACGGCCTGCCAAGATAAAATCGTGAGAGTTTATGGCACTTCCGAACTACAATCTTTAGCAAGTTGAACAATCTTTGAGCGGGTGCATCTCATTTTTGTAAATCTACTAAGTTGGGATTTTTAAAGGGAAACTATCTGCCAAAATTGATCGTTACTTCTGATTTTATTACTCAATCCAAGCTTTTGGGGGGTTCTACCCCCCAAACCCCCCGTCGGGGGACGAAGCGCCTCCCCCGAACCCCCTGCGCATGAGCTTTTCGGTGGGATGCTTACACGCAGCTGCTGATATATTTGTAATAATTTAAGAGTCACTAATAATTGCTGATTGTCGATATTTCTGCAAATGTGATACTAAATCCGGTTATTAAAAACTGATTATTTATTCCCCTTTGCATGAGTGCCTCTCCTCATAACTAGCCTGTACTCAACGGATTTAGTATAATTATCCACTAGAGATCGCTGCCGGTTTGTTCCTCTCGGAAGTAAAGCTGATATAATTGACAGCTAGGCTGGGCTAGATCGCCTTTTAACTGAATTAAACCCATACTTTCCAGTTTATAGGCAGTAATCGGTTCTAATCGCGCTCCCTTATCGGAAGAATTAACCACTTCCCCCATCCCTGTCAATAATTCCGGCTGTTTTTGCAGATTATCCCAGTGATGACGCAGGTGTGCCGCATAAATTCCGCCTTGGGTAGCAGCATTAGGGAGAATATTTTTTTCCCCGCGCACCCGCGCTTCTAGGGCCAAACGACTAAGATAGGGATGACCAGCGACTAGAGCGATTAAATCGCTAATAAAACGCTGATTATCGTCATTTTTAGGCAATCCGTAGCTACTAGCCAAGTTTTCCAGTTGTTCGAGGCTAAAACCGGGTAATTTAATCGCGCGGCCGACATTAAAGGGAGATTGATTAGCGTCCAATTGAATATAGATTTCCGTGGAATTAGCAATCGCTAACCGCAAATTTTGCCAGATTTCCAAATTATTAGCTTCTTCGTGCCAACAGCGCAAAAGCGGCAGAAAATCCCTAGCGATGTCGGGATACTCGAAAATTCTGTCTAAATTATCTAGGGCCAAAAAAAGAGGTCTGTTAATCTGTTCCAAAAGATAGGACTGAAAATAGGTTTGACAACTGATTAAACTGCCAAATAGTTCCTCATCCCAATATTCATCTAATTGCGGCTTTAAACCCAATTCTCGGCTGACATTTGCCGAAAACCAGCGACAAAATCGGTCTAAACTGGCAAACATCGCCTTTTCTGCCACTTGACAATTAATATAAACTGTGCTATGTCCCCAACTATCTGCCTGAGCGAGCAGATGTTTAAGGAGAGAAGTTTTACCAGTCTTTTCGGGGGATTTAATGCGAATGAGTGACCCTGGACGATTAATTTCTTGATAACAGTCGCTTTCGACGGGAGGGCGGCTAATATAAGTATCTATAACTGATTTTTCTGCTAGTATCGGGGTGGGGTGATTTTTCCATTGAGGATATTTGATATCTTTGAACCATTCTCGGAGGATTTGGAACTTACCCGGCCCTTTACTACCTAATTCGAGTTCGGGACAGCCATTATCTTTATCTGCCGAGAAATAGCTATAGATTTTAGTCATCTGTTTTTTATAGGTTTCATGGCTGGCAGCCTCGGCCATTTCCCAAATTTCCTCATCTGGTTTGCGCCAATTTTCGTAGGCAAAACGAACCCAAAAAATTTCCTTTAATTTGCCTTGAACACCGTATTCTCTAGCTATATGTTTGAGAAACTCGTCCCATCCCTGTGGTTTCATCCCGTTCTACTTTATTCTACTTATATTCCCTTTTTTTCCATGTTAACCCCTTTTTCCCTCTTGGCAATGGGACTGACATCCGAGAGGGAAGGCCCTATGGTAAAAGTAGGTCAATTACCTGATAGTGTCTAAGGGAGTAAAACCATGAAAATCTCGTTAACCTTGTTTGTTGTGGCCTCCTTGCTGTTAGGTTCAATTCCTCACACTTTAGCGGTTAATAGTCAAGATAACCATTTTGACCGTTCCTCTTCGCCGCTAATTTTACAAAACCGTGACTGTAAGGGTGATAAGGACGATAATTGCAATTAGTCCTGATTATCTCGGTTAAGGTTGTTATATATCCCGCACCGATGAAAAAATCGTGGTCGGGATTTTTTTGATCTCATCGGCTGCAGATAGCTTTTATCAAGATAATTTCTAGATTCAAGACCAATTATCTCAAGAAGTCGCCTGTAATTCCTCTAAACGTGCTAAAACTTCGGCACTGTGAATAGCAGGATTTACCCCTAAATAAATCTCTTTTAAAATCCCTTGCGGATCGATAAGATAGGTATGACGTAGGGAAACATAACCCATCCAAGAACCATAAGCTTTACTAACATCTCCGGTAGTATCTGCCAGCAAGGGAAATTTTAAACCCTCCGAGTCGCAAAATTCCGCATGAGAATCGACATCATCGGCACTTACCCCTAAAACTTGCGTATTTTTAGCCATATATTTCGGCAAATCCTGCTGAAAACGCCGCGCTTCTAGGGTACAGCCAGGGGTAAAATCCTTGGGATAAAAATACAAAACTACCCACTTACCCCGATAGTCCGATAGGGAAATATTTCCTTCTCCCGTGTTAGTCGGTAGGCTAAAATCGGGTGCCGGTTGATTTAAAGGGGGTTGGGGACCACCTAAAGCGTTAGCATCGGGAATAAAGGCAAAAAATGCCAGAATTACTGCAATTAAAAAACTCAACAGTTGACGACGAGACATAATCAGTTATCAGTTATCAGTTATCAGTTATCAGTTTCTTGGTGTGATAAGTTTAACCTAATACGGGAGCGATCAATATCAGAGAAAGTTTTGGCCGCATAGTTTAGGGAAAAATTGGCCAGATCGATCTGATCCTCCTCAGTCCAGGTATCACTTTGATCTAGCGATGGTTGTTGTTGTTGTCCGACAAGTTCATTGAGAATGATTGTGGCCAATCGTAAACGTTCCCCAGATGATAAGTGACAGACCACTTGATTATAAACTTCTTGGGCAGTAGTGGGCATGACAAAAAACTGATGACCGAATGCTTCTAGCTTAATATTCTTTACATAACTTGACAAGGAAAGGGCGAGGTAAAGGGGGAAAATAGATCGAGCTTCTCTTCATCTGCCTAAAGATCATGTCTATTGTCACCCTTAACCCCCTTCAATCCCATCAAGATTTAGTCATCGATCCAGCCAAAATCACGGGATTACGGGGAAAAATCACTATCCCCGGCGATAAATCTATATCCCATCGTTCCCTGATGTTAGGAGCGATCGCCGAAGGAGAAACCGTTATTCATGGGTTATTATTGGGCGAAGATCCCCGCAGTACCGCTAGTTGTTTTCGTGCCATGGGTGTGGAAATTTCCCAACTCAACAGCGAGAAAGTGATCGTCAAAGGTAGGGGTTTAGGCAATCTTGAGGAACCCTTAGAAATCCTCGATGCGGGCAATTCCGGCACGACGATCCGCTTAATGTTAGGATTATTGGCCGGTCATCAGGACCGTTTTTTTGTCGTTACCGGTGATGCTTCCCTGCGATCGCGTCCTATGTCCAGGGTGGTGAAACCCCTCAAGGAAATGGGAGCGCAAATTTGGGGCAGAAAAGCCCATTCTTTGGCTCCTTTAGCCGTTTCTGGGGAATATCTGCAACCGATCCACTACTATTCTCCCGTTGCTTCTGCACAGGTGAAATCCTGTCTTCTTCTCGCTGGACTGTTAACCGAGGGGAAAACCACGATCACGGAACCCGCTTTATCTCGCGATCACAGTGAACGGATGCTGCGCGCTTTTGGGGCAAATATTGAGGTGGATGGGGAGACTAATAGCGTCACGGTGACGGGTTATCCCACTTTAACCGGACAAACGGTGATTGTACCCGGGGATATAAGTTCGGCAGCTTTTTGGTTGGTAGCAGGGGCAATCGTGCCTAATTCCGAGTTATTAATCGAAAATGTGGGAATAAACCCGACTAGAACCGGAGTTTTACAGGTTTTACAGGCAATGGGAGCAGATATCACCCTCGAAAATCAACGGGTGGTGACGGGGGAACCGGTGGCGGATCTGCGGGTGAAATCCAGTCAACTACAGGCAACCACGATCGCCGGTGAGATTATACCCCGTCTGATCGATGAAATTCCGATTTTGGCAGTAGCGGCGGTTTTTGCCCAAGGAACGACAATTATCAAGGATGCCGAGGAATTACGGGTGAAGGAAAGCGATCGCCTGACGGTGATGGCCACCCAACTCGATCGCCTAGGGGCAAAAGTAAGGGAATTACCCGATGGTTTAGAGATTACCGGCGGTACAGGCCTATTCGGCACGGAAGTGGACAGTTTTACCGATCATCGCATTGCCATGAGTCTAGCGATCGCTGCCCTCAATTCCCGTCAACCCACCACTATCCATCGCGCTGAAGCGGCCGGCATTTCCTACCCCGATTTCTTTACCACCTTAAAGCAAATTTGTCAAGAGTAGAAATATTAAGTTTTTCTGCGAACGGGCGAGGGGTAACTGGTAAAATTGCAGGATAAATCACAGAGTAGTGGGCCACCTGTGTGATAATCAAGGTCATCGATCGAGGTAGCAAAAAATAGAAGCGTCCCTCATTCAAATTTTCCTGAAAAATATCTCCCTATCTACCCCACCCCCGTCTTCTCTTCCCCACCAATAATGGAAATCATCGCCCAATTAGAGAAAGTTTCCTATATTTATCCCGAATCCTCCAATCTAGTGCTTAAAAATATCTCTTTGGCAATTCATCGAGGCGAATTTTTAGGTATTATCGGGCCCACAGGTGCGGGAAAAACTACTCTCTGTTTAACTCTTAACGGTATTGTCCCCCAATTTTACGGAGGGCGTTTTTTTGGTTATGCAACAGTAGCCGGTTTAGATACTTTAACCCATCCCGTTAGCACCTTGGCCCGCTATGTGGGGGCAGTATTTGAAGATCCCGAAACGCAACTTTTAGCCACTTCGATAGAAAATGAAATCGCTTTTACCCTAGAAAATTTACGGCTACCGCGAGAGGAAATTAAAGCGCGTATTCCCAAAGTTTTAGCGGCAGTCCGGTTAGAGGGAATGGAAAAA
Source organism: Microcystis sp. M44BS1 (assembly GCF_020244875.1). Taxonomy (NCBI): domain Bacteria; kingdom Bacillati; phylum Cyanobacteriota; class Cyanophyceae; order Chroococcales; family Microcystaceae; genus Microcystis; species Microcystis sp. M44BS1. The sequence continues at coordinate 6,488 of NZ_JADBVM010000054.1, read as the reverse complement.
AAATCCCCGGGGGAATTATCGGGAGGACAAAAACAACGATTAGCGATCGCCGCTGCCCTGGCAGTTCAGCCCGCTTTGTTAATTCTCGATGAACCCACCTCCCAACTGGATCCGGTGGGATCCCAGGAAGTTTTCGCCACCATTAAGGAATTAAATCGCCATCTCGGGGTCACTATTGTGATGGTCTCCCACGCAGCCGAGGAAATGGCCGAATATGCCGATCGCCTGGTACTATTAAGGGATGGTGCGATCAAAGCTATGGGAACCCCAGCAGAGATCTACTCCCAAGTACAACTTTTACAGGAAAATGCCCTGCGTCCCCCGCAAGTGGCCACTACTTTTGCCTTGATCGAGCAGAAAATCGGGGCGGTCGCAACGCGCTCGCTACGCGAGATCGAGTCGATTCCTGTCACCCTAGACCGCAGTTTTGCCCGTTTAAACGAGATTAAATCCTTTTATCATCAAATCACCCCAACCCCTCCCTTATCGTCGGTTTCTGACCCACTAAACCCCATACTGAGGGTAAAAAATCTCTGCCATACCTATCCAGATGGTACTACCGCCCTGCGGGATGTGTCCCTCGATATTGCCGAAGGGGAATATCTGCTGATTATCGGTCAAAATGGCGCAGGAAAAAGCACTTTAGTCAAGCATTTTCTCAATCTTCTCTCGGCAACCAGCGGTCAAGTTATGATTGACGGACGTTCGATTACTAGCTTTTCTGTCAGTGATTTAGCCCGATCGATCGGTTATGTAGCCCAAAATCCCGATAATCAGATTTTTAACACCACTGTGGAGAAAGAAGTATCATTTGCCCTGACTAATCTCGGTTATTCTCCAGAAATTGTCACCCAACGCACGGAAGCAAGTCTAGAAGCCATGGGATTACTAGAATATCGCTCCTATCATCCTCTCTCCTTACCGAAAGGCGATCGAGCGCGGGTAGTGATTGCGGCAATTTTAGCCATGGAACCGCGTATAGTTGTTTTTGATGAACCCACCACCGGCCAAGATTACCAAGGGGCTAAGGCAATTTTAGAGGTGAGTCGTCAATTACACCAGATGGGCAAAACGGTGATTGTGATCACCCATCACCTCTATTTAATGCCAGAATACGCCGAAAGAGTAATTATCATGGGTCAAGGAACTATCCTTTTAGATGCCCCAATCCGGCAAGCTTATCATCAAACCGATCTCTTAGCCAAAACCTATCTAACTCCACCCCAAGCGGTTTTATTGGCACAAAAATTAGGACAACTTTCCGGTTATCCTAATTCCCTTTTAACTCCCCAGGAAATTGCCGATTGTTTTCAGAGGATTTAGCCTTGAGGTTATTTAACTGTTTCTAAGATCAACTTCGATCGCTTAACATTATCAGGTACAGGAATCGGATAATCGCCATTAAAACAAGCAGTACAGAAGGTTTTCGGATCTTCCTTCGTTGCTGTTAACATTCCATCGTGACTGAGATAAGCTAAACTATCCACCCCGATTTGTGCCTGAATTTCCGCCACCGATTTAGTTGCCGCAATTAATTGCTCTTGGTTATCCGTATCAATGCCATAAAAACAAGGATGAGTCACCGGAGGTGAAGATATTCTCATGTGAACTTCTCTTGCTCCAGCATCGCGTAAAGCTTTAACTAATTTCCGGCTAGTGGTTCCCCGCACGATCGAATCATCAACAATAATAACTCTTTTTCCCTGTAAAACATCCCTTAAAGGATTCAATTTCATCTTAATTCCCGACTCTCTCATGTGTTGGGTTGGTTGAATAAAAGTCCGTCCCACATAACGATTTTTAATCAATCCTTCCGCGTAGGGAATATCAGAAATGCGCGAAAATCCGATCGCTGCTGGAATACCTGAATCGGGAACTCCCATCACCATATCTGCTTCTACCGGCGACTCTTTGGCTAATTGTTCCCCCAAACGTACCCGATAAGTATATAAAGATTCCTCGTGAACAATACTATCGGGACGGGCAAAATAAATCATCTCAAAAACGCATAATTTTTTCTCCGGTTTCATGGCCCAATCCACCGAAGATAAGCCATCTTCACTAATCCAAACTAATTCCCCCGGCTGCACATCCCGCAGATAATCGGCCCCAATAATATCTAATCCGCAGGTTTCCGAAGCTAAAACATAACGGGGGGGATTGCCTTCTTCTTGCAAAACCCCAATTACTAACGGTCTGACACCATTGGGATCCCGCGCCCCGATAATTCCCGTCGGTGTGCCGATAACAAGGCTGTAAGCCCCGCTACAATAGCTAAAGGCATCGATCGCCGCTTCTATCCAATCCTTGCCACTATCCACTTCCTGGCCGATAGCGACCGCGATCATTTCCGAGTCGGTGGTGGTTACCAAATCACAACCGCGCTTTTCTAATACATTTCTTAACTCAAAAGTATTGACTAAATTGCCGTTATGTGCTAGGGAAAGTTTACCTAAACGGGTTTCGATCACAGCAGGTTGGGCATTGGCCCGACGGCTAGAACCGGTGGTAGAGTAACGAGTATGACCGACGGCGTGAGTACCTGGCAAGGTTTTAAGGACAGTTTCGTTAAAAACTTGGGAAACTAAGCCCATTTCCTTGTAACAATGCACCGTTTCCCCGTCGTAGGTGGCAATACCTGCCGATTCCTGTCCTCGGTGTTGCAGGGCATAGAGTCCGAAATAGGTCAGTTTTGCTACTTCTTCCTCGGGGGCATAGAGTCCAAAAACTCCACAGGCTTCTTCAGGCTTATCGACGCGGTTCAAGAATAGGGATGAGTCGGGATGGCTAGACATGAGAGGACTGGGGTTTGGGGCTACTTTTGATACAAAATCTTAACTTATCTTAATCTCTTTTTAACACTTTCCTCTATGGTGATTTGAGAACAGTTATCAGGTGTTGGATTTTGGGGTTTTGGGGTTTTAGGGTGTTAGGGTTTTGGGGTTTTGGGGTTTTGGGGTGTTAGGGTTTTGGGGTGTTAGGGTTTTGGGGTGTTAGGGTTTTGGGGTGTTAGGGTTTTGGGGTGTTAGGGTTTTAGCTGAAATTCCCCATTTCCCCATTTCCCCACTTCCCCATTTCCCCATTTCCCCACTTCCCCATTTCCCCATTTCCCCATTTCCCCATTTCCCCATTTCCCCATTTCCCCATTTCCCCACTCCTGAATCCTGTTTCCTTCCCTAAAGTCTTCTTTCGATCGCTTTTGACCAAACTTGCTGTATAGTTTCTAGACTAACATCGATCGCCGGTTGTTTATTCCGGTCAAGAATTAAAAGATTATCGCTTTTTTCGCTAACTTTGCCAGTTATTTGCCAATAGTCTCCTAATTGTGTCTTTAGATATTCTTCCCAATCTTGCTGATTTTCGGGGGAAGCGGAGACGATAATGCAACTAGCTAATTCCCCGAATAACACCGCGTCAAAACGGCCTTGATGCTGCCAAGAAAGGTCAATTTCTGCCCCTAATTGGCCACTAATACAGCATTCTGCCAGAGCAGTGGCTAAACCTCCCTCCGCGCAATCATGGGCAGATTTCAGCCAACCGGCGCGAATTCCCCGACGACAGGCCGCTTGTACCTTTCTTTCTAATTCAAAATCAATTACTGGCGGTTTTCCCGTCACCAAACCGTGAATAACGGCTAAATATTCCGAAGCGCCGATAGTTGGCAAAGAGAAACCCAAAATATAGATTAAATCCCCCGCTTTTTGCCAACCTTGGCCGCAAATTTGCCCGATATCCGGCACTAATCCCACCATCCCAATCACGGGAGTGGGATAAATAGACTGGGGGCTGCCAGCTGCATCAACGGTTTCGTTGTACAAAGAGACATTACCCCCAGTCACTGGTGTATTCATTTCCCGACAAGCTTCGGCAATACCCTGACAAGCAGTGGCTAATTGCCAATAACCGATTGAATTCTCTGGACTTCCGAAATTGAGATTATCCGTGACAGCAATGGGGTCAGCACCAACACAACTAAGGTTTCTGGCCGCTTCTGCCACGGCCAACTTAGCTCCGTTATAGGGATCAAGATAAACATATCGCGGATTACAATCTGTAGTCGCCGCTACACCTCGCCGAGAATTTGCGGGATTAGCACCCAGAGGACGCACGCGAATCACGGCCGCATCGGCCCCTCCGGGGAGAATAACGGTGTTATTCTGGACTTGATGATCATATTGACGATAAATCCAGCGTTTTGAAGCAATCGAGGGACTATCCAGCAGTTTTAATAAAATCTCGTTATAGGATTCGGGAATAGGAATCGTGCTATCTTCCCATAATTGAGCTTTTTGGGCGTATTCCGGCGGTTCTGCCCGTAATTCCCGATGATAGATAGGAGTATTATCCGCTAGGGCCGTGGCAGGAATTTCGGCGGCAATTTCCCCTTTAAATAATATACGGACGATCGGTTCTGCAATTACCTGGCCAGCGACCACAGCCTGAAGTCCCCAACGGTGGAAAATCTCGATTAATTCGCCTTCTCGTCCCGATTCCGCCACAAATAACATTCTTTCTTGGGATTCCGATAGCAGATATTCGTAGGGAACCATCCCGGTTTCCCGGACGGGGATTTTATCCAAATCTAATTCAATTCCCACCCCTCCCTTGGCCGCCATCTCGGAGGTAGAACAGGTGATCCCCGCGGCCCCCATGTCCTGGGCCGCCACCACCGCGCCGGTCTTAAATGCCTCTAAACAAGCTTCTATCAAGGATTTTTCCAGAAAAGGGTCGCCCACTTGCACCGCGGGCCGGTCATCCATAGATTTATCGGTTAATTCGGCGCTGGCAAAACTTGCCCCTCCCATACCGTCCCGGCCGGTGGTAGAACCAACGTATAAAACCGGGTTTCCTAGGCCTTTTGCCCCAGATTTAACGATTTCCTCGGTTTCCATTAGCCCTAAAGCCATGGCATTAACAAGGGGATTGCCATTGTAGGCATTATCAAAGTATATCTCACCGCCCACCGTGGGAACGCCGACACTATTGCCATAATGACTTATTCCTTCCACGACTCCGGCAAAAATGCGACGATTGCGGGCATCTTGCAAGTTACCAAAACGGAGAGAGTTGAGGATAGCAATAGGACGGGCCCCCATGGTAAAAATATCCCGCAGGATGCCTCCGACTCCGGTAGCGGCACCTTGTACGGGTTCCACCGCAGAAGGATGATTATGGGACTCGATTTTAAAGGCTAATCGCAATCCATCGCCTAAATCCACTACTCCGGCATTTTCTCCCGGTCCGACGAGAACTTTTTCGCCGGTGGTGGGGAATTGTTTAAGCAGCGGCCGGGAGTTTTTATAACAGCAGTGTTCCGACCACATCACGCCAAACATTCCTAATTCGGCTTTATTGGGGTGTCTTCCCAGTCTTTTGACTATTTCTTCGTATTCTTCGGGTTTAATGCCTTCTGAGGCAATTTCTGCGGCAGTGAAGGGGGTAGTCATGGGACAATGCGATCGAGGGACAAGACTTATTGTATAACGTCTGATGAGATCGAGTTACAATGCTTAGTAAAAGACAAAAAAGTTAAAAGGGTTTGCGCTAGTAAAGTTAAGCTAAAGACATAGTTTTATAATCAGTTGGAACGAAACTATGGCAGTAGAAACAGCTTTATCAATGAAAGCCTTATACGATCAGGATTTTGTTCTCTGGGCTTCAAAAACCGCCGAACTTTTAAAGCTAAAAAAGTTTGATGAGGTGGACTGGGAAAATCTGATTGAGGAAGTGGAGTGCATGGGAAAAAGTGACAGACGGGCTGTAGAGAGTTTATTAACCCAGCTTATCGAACACCTGTTTAAGTTAGCTGATCACAAATCGGAACGGGAGCGAGAACGCAACGTCTGTCACTGGGTAGGAGAAATTGCCAGTTTCCGAACTCAACTAGGAGAGTGGCTAGAAACCACTACTCTCACCAACCACGCGCAGGATTATTTTCAAAAAGCCTACTCAAACGCTCGGAAAACCCTAATACAAGCGAAAACCGTCACTGGCGACGCGATTCCTGTGGAGCCTCCTTTCTCCCTCGAACAGGTATTAGATGGGGAGTGGTTCCCGATTGATATCGATCATTACTTCGACGTATAAGAACAAAAAAGTTAAAGATGAATATTAAAGTTATTGTTTGGCAAGAGGCAACACCCCCCCGACATCGGGGGGTTTAAGGATAGGCGGTTAAGATGTTAAAGTTATTGTTTGGCAAGAGGCAACCCCCCCCAACCCCCCCGACATCGGGGGGGTTTAAGGATAGGCGGTTAAGATGCGTCTTAGCTTACCCTATTTAATCTTGGTTCCGATGGTGTTGGGTAACAGTCGTCATCCCAATTGCTCAAAAACAGGAGCTTCCGGAAGAACACAATAAAAAACTGCTGCTAAACTAGAGGCCTCTTTTTGAGTTTAATTGCGTGAAAACTGACAGTATTTTCTATCAACTCTTACAAAGATTTCCCGCTTGTTTCTTTGATTTGTTGAACCTTCCCCCCGAAATC
>NZ_JADBVM010000053.1:0-2665 GCF_020244875.1 Microcystis sp. M44BS1 | reverse complement strand
ATGATGCACGGGATTCGAGATGATTAACAAAATCTCGATCATCTCGAACTTGATGCTCCCAAAAGCGACGTTGCCAAATAGCCTTTTCTCCTTTATGTTGTCGAGATGTTGAAATTTTACCCTGATATTGAGAATGACATTGACGGCTAAAATAACTTTTAATTAATCGCCAACGAGTTGAAAAATCTGCATCTGTTTCAGGCAATGTCCAAAGAGCATGAATGTTATCTGGTAAAATGACAATAGCATCAATCTTAAAATGATGTTGTCGCATAACATATTTAAAAGCATTTCGTAGTAAATTCACATTTTCAGGTTCACACAAAATTTTGTGACGATTGTATGTCACAACTGTAAAAAAATAAGTAGCTCCAGGTGTTTTTGCTCTACGGTATTGCATCAAGTTAGGATAACATTTATTGGATTGGTGTTTACGCAACTGGCGTTGGGTTTCGTGCCTCAACCCAACCTACCAAACTACCAAACTTTAAGACCGCAATTCCTTTGGCTTTTGAAAGTGCGATCGCTGTCATCTTGTTGGTTAAACTTTAAAGCTGCCGCTTGGGATAGGAACGCAAAAGGCGATCGCTTTTTGAGAATGAGGAAAGGTGATCGCTTTTTGATGAGGAGGAGGGGCGATCATTTTTGGGTGATGTGGGAATGGCGATCACATATCGTATTTTTCTATTATCATAGTAAAATCAGGCAAATATTTTGAAAATAACATGAAAATTAAAGCTCTAATCTGGCAAGAAGATGGTATTTGGTGCGGTTCCGTACCTGCATTGCCAGGCTGTCATACTTGGGGAGAAAGCTACGAACAATTATTAGAAATGTTGCAAGATGCGGTTCAAGGATGGCTTGAAGTTGCAAGCCAAGAAACAGAAATTGAAGCAGAAAAAGAGCTAGTCGAATTATCATTATGAAATCTATTTCTGGCCAAGCCCTTTGTAAAATTATTGAACGTTATGGTTGGCAGTTAAAACGCATTAGTAGTAGTCATCATATTTATACAAAACAGGGAATGAAAGTTATTTTATCCGTTCCTATTCATGGCAATAAAGATTTACCAATTGTTACTCTTAAGAGTATTTTGAAAGATGCTGATCTGACCGAAGATGACTTGAGATAACGGTGATCGCTGTTTTCTTGTTGATTAAATCTTAAAAACGCGATCAGGTTTTCTTTTGAAATCTAGGGTAAAGCTGTTAAAACAAAACGGATAGACGTTGCCACTACCGCCGTAAACAAAATCCCAATCAAAGCCCAAACCTGATTGCCCTGATTGCTTTCTACCTTTTCTATCTGTAATTCCATTTTATCGAATCGCTTATCCATTGAATCCAATCGTTTCTCTACATTATCAACTTTGGTTTCTACAGTAGCCAATCGAATCTGTACTTGATTCACATCTTTAGAAATTGTATCTAGCTTCTGATTCATTTCTGCTAGAACTTCGCGCAAATCTGTTTCGATGATAGTCGGTGTTGGCATAACTCATTTTGTTAATCAGGCTGACACACTCATTTTAATCTATTTTTTTGCTGAGAGAACGGCCTCTTCTCAAAATATCTAAAAAAATAATGCGATCGCCGTCATCTTGTTGATGACACTTTAAAACTGTGTTCATTTTTGCTTTTGAAAGTGCGATCGCTTTTTGGGGATGTGAGGGATACGATCATCCTGAGATTAATCTCTCAACAAAGCTCGAAAACCAGCTTGCTGAAAATGAATATCCGTTGTTAATGCTTCCGTCATTCTACGCTCTTCCATTACAATAAAAGAAATACAGTCAACAATTCCCCAATTTTTATCGTTTCTTTGACAATATAGTTGAAAAGCTTTTTGATAAAGAATTTCCGATAAGGGAATAACTGTCACCGTTTTGTCCTTTTCTAATGAGGACAATAATTTAATTGACTTAGAGCGATATTTTTGTTTAGATAAAGCATTGCCAATCTCTAAAATAATGGCTCTGGTTGTAACTAAAGGTGTTTTTGAAGCTTTTAATTGTTGGGCAATGGCAAGTGCTTTATGATGATAATCGTCCGTAGATGAAGATAAAGCGATCGCATAACTTGTATCGAGAAATTTCTCAGGGTTCATGCTCTTTTTCTTCACCATATAAATATTTATCTAGATTTTCTGACCAATCAGAGGGTCCGTCTAGTTGTAATGATTCTGCTGTCTCTAAAAAAGAAGTGAGTTCATTATTTTCATCCGATAAGTTATCAACAATAATGCGGACACGAGTATTAGCCTTCAATCTAACGGGTTGCTCTGGATGAAAGACCTTTCCGTCAAATAATGCGTTAATAGAATTAAGCATGATCTGTTGGTGAAATGATTTTTACTTGAAATATCTATATTATAAATGTAACACACCAAATTGATTGTTATTCGCTGTCATCTTGTTGGTTAAACTTTAAAGCTGCCGCTTGGGATAGGAACGCAAAGGGCGATCGCTTTTTGGTCAGGGGGAGGAGCGATCGCTTTTGGAGAGGAGGAGAAGCGATCTTGTAGGTGGCTCTTCGGGACTTGGTATGGTTCGATAGGGGAGCATAAATCGACTCAATCCTTATCTGGCAAAAGATTTAATTGATTAGTTCGCTTCAGATCGCAAACAATTGACAAAAATTGCGGCAATGTCTGTCTCTATAAAGGT
>NZ_JADBVM010000052.1:0-28557 GCF_020244875.1 Microcystis sp. M44BS1 | reverse complement strand
TGGATTTTGGGGACATGAGAATAATTCAGAACAATTGATCGGAGATTTTAATGGAGATGGTAAAGATGACATTGTTAATTTACAATCTGATGGCACTTCTAATAATTGGATTGCCTTATCTAATGGAGATGGTAGTTTTAAATTTCTCAATTCTTCCCAAGGATTAACAGCAGGATATTGGGGAAATGAAAATAACTCAGAACAATTAATAGGTGACTTTAATGGGGATGGCTTAGATGACATTGTTAACTTACAATCTGATGGCAATTCTAATAATTGGGTTGCGTTAACTAATAACCGAAAAGCAGAAGCAGAAAACATTCTCCTTAACAAATACTTCCCTGAACTCAACAACCCCACCACCCTCGCCACTCTCCAACAACAAATCAGCGACCAACAAACCCAATCCCAACAAGAAATCGACCAACTAAAAAACAGCATCAGCCAAAAACAAGCCGAAGCCGCCGCCTCCATCTCTCAAGCTGACTGGTATCAAGAAAAATCCGCCTTTTATTGGGAACAAAGCCGTAAACAAGGACCCACTTGGATCGAATACCGAGAATCTCGTGGATCTTGTGGACGCAGTGAAACCGTTACAATCACCCATGTTGACCATTATTGGATTATCTGGGATACCTACACCAAACAAGCCACCGCCCTCCGAGAACACGCCGCCCAACTCCTTAAAGGAGCCACAACCGATACATTAAATAAAGATACCACCACCACCATCCTCGACCAATGGAATAAAGCCAACGCCGTCGCCAATGAAGCCGCCCTCAGCCAAAGCGAATTTATCCACCTCCTGCAACAACTGGAAGCAGAAAGAAAACTCAGCGAAGACAAAATCGCCCAAATAAGTGACTGGGAAAAACTCCTCCCCATCCTGCAAAACCAACTGCAAATAGCCACCCAAGATGCAGCCACCGCCACCGCCAATATTCAAAAAGAAACCGGCGAATACCAAACCAGTAAAGACAACTACCTAACCGCCCTCAACAGCGTCCTACAAAAACGCGCCGAACTGCAAACCCAAACTCAACTCCTGCAACAAGACATCACCGCCGCGAAAAACTGGGCAATTCAACAAACCATCTACCTCGCTGACGAACTCACCCAAACCCAAACCCTCATCACTCAACTGCAAACCCAGCGGGATTTGATCCCCCCAACCTCCCTTGATAATGGGGGCGACGAAAACCTCACCAAAAAAGCCCAATTAGACCAATCCATCCAACTCCTCACCCAAAAACAAACCGTCCTCACCGCCCAACAAGCCACCCTCACCCAAAAACAGACCCTCCTCTCAACCCAAGAACAGGTACTCCTCACCGAGTATCAACTCCTCGATGCGACCCTCGCCAGCCCCGACAAAGACACCAGCACCCTCGAACAACAACTCACAGATACCAGGAAAACCCTCGCCGAAGTCCAAAAACTCGCCGAACAAGCCGAAGCCAGTAGCCAAGCTTTAACCGCAGTGATGGATGACCTGCAAGCCTCTCTCCTGCTGCAAAACGACAAATACCTCTCCGCCATCAAAGATAAACAACAGGGACTGAAAAAACTCCTAGAAGCCACTGAACTCGAAAAAAATTATACCCTCCAAGCCACTACTAAACGCCAAGAATTAAACAGCTTTGAAAGCCAACTTCTCACCATCCTCAAACAGGCAAATGATGCTGGAAGCCAAGAAGCCGCCCAACTTCTGGAAGTTGCCAACGCCAACAATATGGCTACTGCCGCCGAACTTTATTACAAAGATTATCGAGATTTAGCCAACGATAAAGGTGGCGGTTGTTCAGGAGGAATTGCCCGACCCGAAGATTTAATCTTAGCCGATAAATACTATGCCGAAATGCAGCAATATCGGCAACTGCAACAACAGGCGCAACAACAAGCCAGCCAATTTACCGCCCTTCGTCAAGCTGCCGAAAGTCAAATTACTCTCTTAGAAGGACAAAAAACCCTCGCCACCCAAGAATTGGCCCAACTTCAACAAAGTATTGGCAACTCTCAAGAAGCAATTGAGGCCCATAAACAAGAAATCGCCGTTGCTGAATTTCGTATTGATGCCCTTTCCCAACTGAAAGACTGGACAAATCAAACCTTATTACAAGTTCTTTCCGTTGAAAAATTCAACTTAGCACAGGCACAATTAGAACAAGAAATCGCCGAAAAACGCAGTCAATTAATTGATGATGCGGTGGCAGCCCAGTTAGAAAAACAACGATTAGATATTCAACGCGATCGTCAAATTGCCGTCACCAAACTGGAACAATTAAACCAACTTAACACCGAAGAAGCCCTCCAGCAAGCGATTAACAACCTCCGCACCGACTTAGGGATTAACCCGATTGCCAATATCATCACCCAAGCTGACTATAAAGGACAACTCGCTGGCATCTTAGCCGATTTAGATGCCCTCAAACAAAAACAGCCCAGCTTACCTGCTGAATTGCAGAGCATATTAACAGCAACTCGTCAAGATATTCATGCTGCTTTACAGGGGAAAGAAGCCGCAACGATTCAGGATAATTTACTGAAAACGGTTGATGGTTTAATTGAGCAGAATAATAAACTTAACACTGAAATTGCCAAATTAGACCAAGAAGAGCAGCAATATTTAGTCCTTCTGAAACAATCAGAAACCGACCTCAAGGGAGCCAGTAAAGCTCTTTATGAGGAGATTCAGAAAACAGGGGTATTAACTCAAGAAAAAGAGTTGCTCAGTCAGCAGAATTTAGAGATACTTTATAAGGTTGGCTATGCTCAAGGTGCAGTTGATTTATCCGATGATTTAGCGCGACAATCTCAACAGCTTTTAAGTCAGATTATTGAGGGGCGAATTAAAGAACGCAAAGTCAGAAAGAAAGCCTTTGTTAATGAAGTTTTAGGGACTGCAACGCTTGTTATTTCGTTAGTATCAGCCGTTTTTACCGTAGGGGCATCCTTAGCCGTTAATATTGCAACAGCAGGATTATCCGGCGCAGCAGCTACCGCAGCAGCAGCCAGCGCAACTGTTCTTGGTGTATCAGTTGGCACAATTACTTCTATTGCTACTACATTAAGCCTTATTAGTAGTTCTCTTAGTGCTGTTCAATCAGCCTATAATGGAGACTGGGCGGGTGCAGTTTTCCATGCAGCAATGGCTTTTGCCAGCTACGAAATTAGCGATATTAATAGCGAACTAGCGAAGAATCCTCAAGTTATTGAAACCACCAAGGCAATTGATGTTGCCAAAGAAGCAAAAGATTTGAGCTTAGTTGGTGAATTAACCCAGAAATTAGAACTCTTAAAATATGAGTTATCACCCAATCTACTCAACCTAACCAGATTCCAAACAGTCGCCCAAGGTGCTTACTCATCCTATCAGTACGCCAAAACAGGAGATACTACTCTCGCCTTATTATCTGGGGTTCAATCATTAGCTAATGCCGCATCTCTTGGCATTAAAGACATCACAAAATTAAATCAAGCTTCTGATATTCAAAAATTCTTTATTACAGCAGGACAAGTCTCTCTGGTAACAGCCCAAGGTATCAAAGCAATTGAAAATGGCAACTGGTTAGATGCGGCTAATGCAATCGGTAAGATTGCCGGACAAATTGACAAAAACTTTGCGTTAGGATTAGGGGAAGCTGGGAAAAAAGAACTAATAGATTTGACGGGATTAAAATGGGAAGAAATTCAAGACTTTGGGAAATTAAGTTCAGCCTTATATCAAACTATCGACAATAAAGACTGGATTAAAGCCATTCAAACAGCTGGTAAAGCAATTAACCTTGTGGATGATAGTTTATTAGGGGTTGATTTAGGAACCGAAGCCCATAAATCTATTAAAGATTTAACGGGGTTTGAATGGGAAGAAGTCGAAACTATCATTCAATCGGGAGTTAAGCTGGAAATTGCTGTCAGAGAACGTAATTTGCAAGCAATTACTCAATCTGTAAAAAGCATTGTAAATGTCTGGGTTACTGATGATAAACTCAAAATTGAGGCACAAAAAGTTACAGGACTTTCTTGGGAAGAAATCCAACGAATTACCCAGACAGGAGAAGCCATTACTAAAGCCATTGAAAAAGGAGATACAGCAGCTTGGATTAAATCCAGTAATGAACTTCTGGGCATTTGGCAAGGTAATCAAACCCTCCAAAACTTCTTAAAAACTAACCTGAATTTAGACTGGAAAGATTTCCAGCAAGTTGTTAAAGCAGGTCAATCTATTGCCATAGCTACTGATAAGCAAAGCGTTGAACAATGGGGACAATCTCTCAAAGAAGTTCTCAATATTTGGTATGATGACGATACGCTTAAGAACAAATTAACAACTGTATCTGGACTTTCTTGGGAACAAATTCAAAAGACAGAGGAAACCATTTCAACCCTTAATAAAGCCTACGAACAAGGTAATACTTTAGCTTGGATAGAAGCTAGTAACAAAATCCTGAAACTTTGGGAAACAGATCAAACCTTAGCCAATAAAATTAAAGTCAATACAGGCTTAGATTGGCAAGATTTTGAGAAGATTGTTAAAGCTGGACAAGCTACTGCGATCGCTGTTGACAGTGAAAAGTTAAAAGATTGGGGACAAGCGATCAGAAAAGTCGCTAATATTTGGGCTGATGATGCCACATTAAAAAGCAAAATTGAACAAGCAACGGGACTAACTTGGTCACAATTAAATAAATTAGAAAACACTGTTCAGGAACTAGATAAAGCTAGTCAAAATAACAATACCCAATCTTGGATTACTGCCAGTGATAATATTTTAACAATCTGGAAAACCGATCCTAGTTTTGCCAAAAAACTCAAAGAAGTTACCAGTTTAGACTTTACCGACTTAGAAAAAATCGTCAAAGCAGGTCAAGCTTCTGCAACAGCGATTGACAGTCAAGAACTCGCTAAATGGGGACAAGCCATCAGACGAGTGGCTAATATTTGGGTAGATGATAATACCCTAAAATCTACAGCAGAAGACCTCACAGGTTTATCTTGGGAGAAACTTCAAAAACTCGACAAAACCGTACAGGCAATTAATAATGCGATAAACAAAGATACAACCCAAGACTGGATAAATGCCAGTGATGCAATTCTGAAAATTTGGCAAGATGATCCTACTTTAACCCAAAAACTCAAAACCTATACTAATTTGAATTGGCAAGATATAGAAAATATAGTAAAAGCCGGTCAAGAAATAGCTAAAGCCGTTGATCAACAAACACTAGCACAATGGGGAAATGCCATTAAGAGTGCTGTTAATATTTGGGTAGATGATAATACTCTAAAATCTCAAGCTGAAAAAGCAACTGGACTTACTTGGGTACAATTAGAAAATCTTGCCCGTACCAATCGATTAATTAAACAAGCCATTGACACCAATGACTTAGAAACATGGAAAAAATCAACCGATGAAATTCTCAATATTTGGAAAGAAGATAAAGTATTAACTCAGAAACTTAAAGAAAAAGCAGGAATTGAATGGAAAGATATTGAATATATTATCAAATCTGGTCAAGCGATCGCAACCGCATCTCAAGATACAACTCTAGAGAATTTAACAGCAGCTATTGAACAGATCGTATCTATTGGCGATCAAGATCCTCAACTTAAAGAGAAAATCAGAAGTATTTTTGAACTGGAATGGCAAAAACTAGAAGCAATTAGTCAAAAAAATCAACAAATACAAGCAGACTTAGCCCAACAGCAACAAGAAAACTGGGTTACAACCAATCAGAAATTGATCAACATCTTGGAGAAGAATGATGCTCTTATTCAAGAAAATCTTGCTCCCATTATCATTAACCCCATTCCCAATCAAACAGCAACCACTAATAAATTATTCACTTTCACTGTTTCTGAAACCACTTTCACAGACATAGATAAAAACGATTTTCTAACTTATTCAGCAACAGATGTGAATGGTAATTCCCTACCTAAATGGTTATCTTTTGATCCCAAGACAACAACTTTTAGTGGAACTTCTAAGGATACAACAAGCTCTAGTCTCGATATTAAGCTTGAAGTAAAAGATACTAAAGGATTGTCTTCCAGTAACGTTTTTACGCTTACCATTAATGCCATGACTGGAGGAGATGGCAACGATCTCCTTAATGGTAGTGCAGGAGATGATACCCTCAATGGGAATGCAGGCGATGACACCCTCAACGGCGGTAATGGAGATGACCTCCTTAACGGACAAGAAGGGAAAGATAGTCTCAATGGTAATAGCGGAAATGACACTCTTAACGGAGGCGATGACAACGATATTCTTAGTGGCGGTGAAGGTAACGACTCCCTCAATGGTAGTCCGGGAGATGATAGCCTCAATGGCGATATTGGTAACGACATCCTTAACGGTGGCGATGGCAATGATACCCTCAATGGTGGGGATGGGGATGATACACTTAATGGGGGTAACGACAGCGATCGCCTGTTCGGTGGTATTGGTCAAGACTCCCTCAATGGTGGATTAGGGAACGATAGTATCGATGGTGGGGAAGGCCAAGATACCCTTACTGGTAGCAATGGTAACGACAGTATTAATGGCGGCTTAGGTGATGATAATCTGGATGGCGGTAGTGACAATGACACTCTTAATGGTGGAGAAGGTAACGACACCCTTAATGGTGCAGGCGGAATTGATACCCTCATCGGTGGTTTAGGAAATGATACTTATCAAATTGATACCACCACCGATACGATTACGGAAAATGCCAACCAAGGGACAGATACTGTTCAATCTTCTGTAACTTACACCCTGGGAAATAACCTAGAAAACCTCACGTTGACCGGGACTACAAATATTAATGGGACAGGTAACACATTAAATAACA
Source organism: Microcystis sp. M44BS1 (assembly GCF_020244875.1). Classification (NCBI taxonomy): domain Bacteria; kingdom Bacillati; phylum Cyanobacteriota; class Cyanophyceae; order Chroococcales; family Microcystaceae; genus Microcystis; species Microcystis sp. M44BS1. The sequence continues at coordinate 21,721 of NZ_JADBVM010000052.1, read as the reverse complement.
TTATCACTGGTAATAGTGGTAACAATATCCTTAATGGTGCAACAGGAATTGATACCCTCATCGGTGGGTTAGGGAATGATACCCTAACAGGGGGTGCAGGTGGCGATCGCTTCACCTTCAACAACCGCAATGAAGGGATTGATACGATTACTGATTTTCTCTCCAGTCAGGGGGATAAAATTGCTGTCTCTGCTGCGGGTTTTGGCGGTGGTTTAGCTGCAGGAGTTTCCATTACAGCCGCTCAATTCGTGTTAGGAACAACTGCATTAAATGCCAGCAATCGCTTTATTTATAACATAATTAATGGGGTTCTTTCCTTCGATGCTGATGGGACAAACATATTAGTACCTGTTCAAATTGCAACTCTTAGTTCTAAACCCACTCTTACCGCCTCTGATATACTTGTATTAGTTTAATCTTAATACAGCTTGTAGGGTGCGTTAGACGGCCAAAAATTGCTGCTTTGACTGGAAGGTGACAATCCGTCGTAACGCACCACCTATCATCGACTGTGATTGTGTGATGGACTATGATTGAAGTAACGCACCACCTATCATCGACTAAGTAGCTGGTTACAATTAAAGATAAAATACAAAGAATCAGAAGCCTGTCCCACTATCTAAGTGGGTAGAATTAAATATAAGATGAACGTAGGTTGGTTTGAAGCATGAAACCCAACGCCTGCTCATGTTAAGCTTTTCACGACTACTTATAGTTAATCATGTATTTCTGGCAATTTCGTGTTTATCAGCGTCCTTTGCTGCATCCCCTACAAAACCATCACGGACTATGGAAAATTAGGGAAGGAATTATTATTCGCTTAGAAGCGGAAGATGGACGTATTGGATGGGGAGAAATTGCTCCTTTACCTGAATTTGGTTCGGAAACATTATCGGCAGCAATATCATTTTGTCAAAGTCTCGAAAATCCCCTATCAATAAATTCAATTTTTTCTATTCCCGAACAATTTCCCGCTTGTCAATTTGCCTTTGAATCAGCTTTAGAAGATTTAAGTATAGAGAATCAATCGAGAGAATTAGAACCGAAAAATTATAGTTACTTATTACCCACTGGTGCGGCAGTATTTCCCTGTCTGGATGATATTTTAGCCGCTAATCAAACTAATACTTATAAATGGAAAATTGCAGTTAATTCTCTCAAGCAGGAGTTAACCTTATTTGAAAAATTAATTGACCGATTACCCAGGGGAATTAAATTGCGTTTAGATGCTAATGGAGGATTAAGTATTGCTGAGAGTAAAATCTGGTTAAAAATTGCCGATGAATGTCAAATAATTGAATTTATCGAACAACCTTTACCCCCGTCTCAATGGTTAGAAATGTTGCAATTAAGTCAAGATTTTACCACGGGGATTGCCTTAGATGAATCGGTGGCCAATCTGCGACAAATAGAGGAATGTTATCAACGGGGATGGCGAGGAATTTTTGTGATTAAACCTGCTATTACTGGTTCAATACAAGGGTTAAGAAATCTCTGGAAAAAATATCCCTTAGATTTAGTATTTTCCTCGGTTTTAGAAACTAATATCGGCAGAAAAGCTGCTTTACGTCTAGCACAAGAATACCCCAGAAAGGGGCGAGCTTTAGGTTTTGGTGTGCAACAATGGTTTAATAATAGTGACCCCGATTGGTTGGAAAAACTGTGGACGACATCAGCAAACAATTAGCATATCTCAGTCAAAAAAATTGGTTATATGGATACAATAGCCAGAAATTTTATCAATTATATAAGTCCTATTGTCAGAAATTTATCGCCGCAGATAATCCTCGATTAACTATACTGCTTGCTGAAGGCAATCCCATTAAATTTTTAGCGATATTCTTGGCTGCCGTCAGGGTCAAAAGTTGCCTATTTCTAGCTAATCCCGACTGGAAAACTAACGAATGGCAGCAGGTTTTCTCTCTGATTCAACCCGATTATATTTTTGGTGAAAATATAAAGGTTTTTAACCATAATTCTTCTCCTGTCAATCCTTTGACTAATTCTCTGATGATACCCACGGGGGGAACCTCGGGAAAAATTCGCTTTGCTATCCATAACTGGTTAACTTTAACTGCTTCTGTTAAAGGTTTCTCTGAATATTTTCAAGTCAAGCAGGTTAACTCTTTTTGCCTATTACCTTTATATCATGTTAGTGGTTTAATGCAGTTTCTGAGAAGTTTTTTAACAGGGGGAAATTTTGCTCTTATTCCTTACCATAAAATCAAACAAAAGCGCATAAATAATCTCAATCTTCAAGATTATTTTATCTCTTTAGTTCCCAGTCAATTACAATTTTTTCTAGAAAATGATCCTCGCTGGTTAGCTAATTTTAAAACAGTTTTACTAGGAGGTTCCCCTGCATGGCCATCTTTACTAGAAAAAGCTAGAGAATATAATATTTCTCTGTCTCCCACCTATGGAATGACGGAAACTGCCTCACAAATTGTCACTCTTAAACCGGAAGATTTTCGACGAGGTAATAATAGTAATGGACAGCTATTACCCCATGCTCAGATAAAAATTAATCCCGATACTCAGAAAATTATTATTGAAGCAAAATCTTTATTTTTAGGCTATTATCCCCATCTTAATCAAGTAAGCTACTTCGAGACCGATGACTTAGGTGACTTCGATGAAAGTAGTTATTTATATATCATTGGCCGCGATAGTCAAAAAATAATTACTGGAGGAGAAAATGTTTATCCTCTTGAGGTAGAAACTGCCATTAGACACACTAATTTAGTTAAAGATGTGGTGGTTTTAGGGTTGCCAGATTCTCGATGGGGACAGGTAATTGTCGCTTTTTATGTACCCGTTAATTCTCAGATAAGCCAGACAATTATTCAATCCCAGATTAAAGATAAATTAGTCAATTATAAACTGCCGAAACATTGGATAAAATTACCAGAGATACCAAAAAGTCCCCAGGGTAAGATTAATCGAACCACTTTAATTAAATTAGCTGAAACTTTTTTTACACCGAGTCAAACTCTCGACGATACTTAACCAAACCTTGCACTCCTGTTAAGCAATTAATCCGTAATTCTAACACCATAAATACCTCCGCTGGGACGGGATACTCACAGGATAAATTTTTAGTTTGAGCGGTTATAAACCCAAAACGATGATAAAAATGCGGGTTTCCTAAAACCACCACTGCATCAATTCCTCTAGCGGCACATTCCCTTAGACTATATTGAGTTAAAAGAGAACCGATGCCCTTGCTTTGATAATCGGGTAAAATGGCTAGGGGTGCTAATCCCAGCAGATTTAAATTAGGTTTATCTTCCGACTCTAAAGACACTGGACTATAGAGAATATGACCGATAACTTTTTCTTCTTCTACAGCAACAAAAGAAAAGACAGGGACATTATTTCTCAAAGCATTGACTAAATTGGCTTCATTTTCCCGGCCAAAAGCCAAGCGATTTACTCGGTATATGGCAGCAAAATCGCTGTTTTTTTCCCGACGAATTTCTGGTAATGGTAATCTCTGGCTCATTTTATTAATAAATGTTAAAAGTTGATAGCTATATTGCTAAAGATTGACCGCTTAGGCAATAATATTAAGTTTATCATCCCCATTAAAGTAAAGAATGCTCAACGCTTTTATTTGGCTACCGATTATAGGGGCGATATTGATTGCCTACACGCCTCTAGAGGCGAAAAAAGTGCGAGGATTAGCTCTAACTCTTGCTGTCGTTCTCTTACTGCTTAATATTCTCCTTGGCTGGCAATTTGACCCTAGTAACCCGCAAATGCAGTTCACGGTTAATCTGCCTTGGATTAATTTCCTCGGTTTCAACTATGCCCTCGGTGTCGATGGCTTATCATTTTCGTTACTTTTTCTTAACAGCATCTTGACAATAATTGCTCTTTATGCTAGTGGTACAGAGGTTAACCGGCCGAGATTTTACTATTCTCTGCTCTTGTTACTCAATGCTGGAGTAGCGGGAGCCTTTCTAGCACAGGATTTACTGCTATTTTTCCTATTTTACGAATTAGAAATCGTCCCCCTTTACTTTCTTATTGCCATTTGGGGGGGTCAAAGACGCGGCTACGCAGGCATGAAATTCTTATTATACACAGCAATTTCTGGCTTTTTAGTGCTAATCTCTTTCCTTGGCTTAGTTTGGCTAACTGGTGCTAATAATTTCGCCTATAACCCCCTTTTATCGAATAATTTAGACGTTAAAACTCAATTACTGCTCCTCATCCCCCTTCTGATTGGATTAGCCATCAAAATCCCGATTTTTCCCTTTCATACTTGGCTACCGGATGCTCACGTCGAAGCATCTACCCCCGTTTCTGTGCTTTTAGCGGGAATATTACTCAAATTAGGAACCTATGGACTGCTGCGCTTTGGAGTCGGTTTATTTCTCGATGCTTGGGTAACTCTCGCCCCTTGGTTAGCAACGATAGCAGCTATCAGCGCCCTCTACGGGGCCAGTTGCGCTATTGCCCAAAAGGATATGAAAAAAGTAGTCGCCTATTCTTCCATTTCCCACATGGCCTATATTTTACTAGCGGCGGCGGCCACCACCAGATTAAGCATCACCGCGGCGATTTTGCAGATGATTAGTCACGGTTTAATTTCCGCTTTGTTATTTTTGTTGGTGGGAGTAGTGTATAAAAAAACCGGCAGCCGGGATGTGGATTATCTACGCGGTTTATTAAATCCCGAAAGAGGTTTACCAATCACGGGAATGTTAATGATTTTAGCGGCTATGGCCAGCGCTGGCATCCCCGGAATGGTGGGATTTATCGCCGAATTTTTAGTCTTTCGTGGCAGTTTCCCGATTTTTCCAATACAAACGCTCTTATGTTTGGTTGCTAGTGGTTTAACCGCAGTATATTTTCTCCTGATGATTAATCGGGTTTTCTTTGGTCGTTTAACCCCTGAATTATCGCGCATTCCCCGCAGTACCTGGCCCGAAAGATTTCCCGAAATTGCCTTGGCTTTATTTATTATTGTTCTGGGATTACAACCGAGTTGGATGATTCACTGGAGTGAAAACCAAGCATCAATGTTATTAACCGGCACGGCAATCAGTCAAAGACAATCATAGAAAGCTTTTTCGGAATTTTTGAAACCTAGACCGAAACTAACTTGTGGATAGGAGCCGAAACGTCAAAAATTTTTGGCTTTGCGGAGGGAATTAACCGTTAAAACCACCTGTTCCCCCACCAGTTCAATTTCTTCTAAAGTGTTAAAACGACTCAACCCGAAGCGCAGGGAGGCATAGGCAAGAGATTCGGGGCGACCCAAGGCAGTTAAAACGTGAGAGGGGGCGGTATGGCTAGAAGAACAGGCAGAACCGGAGGAAAGAGCCACTATTGGCTGTAATCCTAACAATAATGCCGCACCGTCCACCCCTTCAATACTAATATTTAAATTTCCGGCTAATCTTTGGCTAGGATGACCATTGAGATAAATTCTGTCTAATTGACTGATAATCTCCCATAAACGGGCTTTTAACTGATTTAAGTAGCTGTTATCTTCTTCAATCGCTTTGATGCCCAATTCTACTGCCTTGGCAAAACCGACAATTTGCGGTGTAAACATTGTACCCGATCGCAATCCTTTTTCCTGGCCTCCCCCTTGAATTTGAGCGGCGAGACGGACTCTGGGGTTTCGGCGCCGGACGTACAGCGCACCGATTCCCTTTGGTCCGTGGACTTTGTGGGCAGTTAAGGACATCAGATCTATATTCATTTCCTGCACATCTAGGGGAATTTTGCCGATTGCTTGGGCCGCATCCGTATGAAAAAGTACCTGATACTGGCGACAAATCGCCCCAATTGCCGCTAAAGGTTGAATCACCCCAATCTCGTTATTAGCAGCCATAATTGACAGCAAAATCGTGTCAGGACGCAAAGATTTTTCTAGTAGTTCCAAGTCAATTAGTCCATCAGCACCGACGGGTAAAATTGTCACCTCAAAACCCAATTTTTCCAGATAATGACAGGGATCTAAAATGGCCCGATGTTCTGTCACCACCGTAACTAGGTGTCGTCCCTTGGCGAAATAAGCTTCGGCAACCCCTTTGATAGCCAGGTTATTGGCCTCCGTTGCTCCACTGGTAAAAATAATTTCTTCGGGACTACTATTAATAGCAGCGGCGATTGTTTCTCTTGCCTGTTTAACCGCAGCCTCGGCCGTCCAACCATAGACATGATTAATACTACTGGCATTACCAAAGTGTTCGGTAAAATAGGGTAACATCGCCGCCAGAACCTGCGGCTCTAGGGGTGTCGTGGCGTGGCAATCTAGATAAATCGGCTTTTGAGACATATTTTTCCCTTGCGGGGGATTTGGGAAGGAGATATACCCTATTTTAAGAGAATCTCTGAAAGTGCATTGCTAATCTATGTTAACAAAAAAGTATCGGATAGTAGTCAACAGCTGACGACTCAGGCCAGAACTTTAAGATTTAATAATGAGAGCGCAATCGCTCTCTGACAGCAGTTACAATTCCCCTATTCCAATGTTGTTCAGCAACCCAACAGGATTAATAACACATATTTTCCCGCTCAATCATGGCTAAAAAATCGAAGGCATTTAGTGAACTGCTCAGGCTGCAGAAAATGTCCCAAGGATCCGAAAAACCCTTGAAAAGCTTTGAGAAGAAATTAAGAGAAAAGTCATCGGCTTTCAAGGACTTTGTCGTCTCTCCTTCTGGGGAAGTCACAATGTCGGAAGTTCTGGAGGACTTTATCGAGCCTTACCGCAAATCCAATGAAACAAAGGGATCTATGCGAACACTGCTGACCATAGGGATAATCGCTTGGAATCTGGCGTTGTCCCCCGAGTCAAAGCGGCAAGAGATGATAGACCGAGTTTTTAATAAAGACCTTCTTAAAGGAGATAAAAGGCTCAAGGCGGAGATTCAAGGGCTAATCGAGGAGCTAATCGCTAGGAAAAACCGTTATTTCTCGGAAAACAAGCGGATGATTGTGGATTTTGAGTTAAAAGAGCTAGGAAGCGAGTATCATCTCTCGGTTGCCTCCACCTTGTCGCCCGAATTTTCCGAGTCAGAGTTTGCCTTCAAAGTCGGCGACTCGGTCATCGTCAAACAGGGTGTACTTGACCCAGATTTGGGGACTGACATCGGTGGTTGGCAAGGAAGAATTGTGACAATTGACCGGCAGAGCAATCTCATCGGCATTGAATGGGATAGCATCACCCTGAAAAACATCCCCAGTTCGGTGATTGACCAGTGTGAAGTGGAAAACTTAGACTGGACTCAAATGTGCCTCTTCTCAACGGATGTGGAATTAACCCAACCTCGAGATACAGAAGAAGATGTGGCCGCCATCATTGAGCAAATTGAGTCTAACATCGTTGGAGCTATTTAGCAGAAAAGGGAAAGGCAATTCCGGCAGTTGGCCGAGGTTGAACCTGAGGAGAAAATGGCGGCTTTAGACGCTTGGAAAAAAAGACTTGATTCATTACCCTATTGACCATTGAGCAGCGATTTAGAGGAGAGAAATTTGAGATGGATGATTCCCAGAAATACGAGGCTGACTGTCAAAAGATAAGAAAAGTCAATCATGAATTACTAAAGGATTTCGAGAGTTGGCTAGAATCATCAGGTTTGTCGGAAAAAACCATTAATAATCATATTTCAAATATAGATTTTTATATCAACGAATATTTACTCTATGAGGATGCAGTAGAAGCTAAAGACGGGGTAGATATGGTCGGTGACTTTTTGGGTTATTGGTTTATCAAAAAGGCCCTGTGGGCCAGTCAATCAAGCCTCAAGGCTAACGCAGGTAGTCTGAAAAAGTTCTACACTTTCTTACTGGAAAAAGGCTTAATAGATAAAGATGATTTGCGAGAACTTAAAGAAACCATCAAGGAAGAAATGAGTGAATGGCTGGAAACCCTAGAGTGATACAATGACCCATTGAGTGAAGATATGTGGGATGTTTGGTGATTTTAGCCGAGGGGCAATCCCCCACCCTCCTCACCATGAAGATAACTGTTATACAGGGTAAGCGCATCTTAACAATCCTTGACAAAATGAACTTTATGTGGGTTGCTTACCCACGATTCAGGCATATTTGAGGAGAATTTGCCATCTCAATTGTTAAGCAACAATCGACCAATTGGGTCGGTAACTATTCTGATTGACTGGTATCACTTGAAATGCTTACACAGCAAGCGGACCACAAAATTGGCCAATTGTCAATAGCGTTTGAGATGCGCTCACCCTGATTGGATTCCCTTTTAAATCTTCGCTATTTATAGAGGAATATGAGTAATCCAGTCTTGATAATCTTGGGCATCTCCTAATAAAGCAATGAGAATTAAATCTGGAGTTTAGACTAAATGTTTACCCAAGCGGCGATCGCTGAAGCTCAAGGGCGATCGCTTTTGGCAAAAGATCCGGTTAATGCAACTGGTGGTGATCAGCTAGTCCACTGTTAACGGTAATAGCAAATCCGTTTTTAATAGTATGATTAACTCCCACACGCGGTTATTCATACATTTGTATCAGTTTAGGGATGACTGATAATTGCTGATTGTCGCTATTTCTGCAAATGTGAGATGCAGCCAGTATGTCAAATGAATAATTATAGAATTCAAGAGAATTTATCCTGAAGACAGGGATTGATAAGGAATAATTTCTTCGAGGGTATTTCCTAACTTTTCCCTCGCTATATCTAACTCGTATGCTTTTTGTAAATTCATCCAAATTTCTGCCCCTGTATTAAAAAAACGCCCTAATTTTAAAGCAATATCTCCCGTGATATTTCCTTGTCCCTTGAGAATTTGCTCAAGTTCATTCTCAGAGATATTAACTCTTTTGGCAAGCTGAGAAACATTAAGATTAATTTCCTCTAATTCATCAGCTAAAATTTCACCAGGGTGGATAGAACTTTTCCAATTATTCATCGTCAATTTTCCTTACGGCTCTTCTCATTAAGATGAAGTGTAACCTAATTTGATATTGACTCCTATCTCCCTGACTCCTTTAAACATTTCTTTTTTTCTCAAACCATGTTTGTAATAATTCCCCGGATTCCTTGGCTAAAATTCCCGCGATTACCGGTAAACGATGGTTAGAAAAAGGACTATCTATAAAATTAGCCACAGTGCGGATAACTCCTGTTTTGGGATCGTCAGCACCGTACACTAATAATCCTAATCTAGCCTGAATGATTGCCCCGGCACACATGGGACAGGGTTCAAGGGTGACGTAGAGGGTACAATCATTTAAGTGCCAATTGCCTAACACTTGACTAGCGGCACGAATCGCCAGAATTTCGGCGTGAGCGGTGGGATCATGGTGTTTTTCCTTGCAATTAGCCCCTTGAGCGATTAAATGTCCCTCTTTATCCACGATAACTGCTCCCACAGGTACATCACCCCGATCCCCCGCAGTTGCCGCTAAATTTAAAGCTAACTGCATCCATTGCCGATGTTTCTCATAGGCTTTTTCGTCAATAGACTTTAGATAGTCCCACATTTAGCCAATAAATTATCTAATTTTTTCTGACCATCCAAAGCATACAAATCATCACAACCACCGATATGTTCATTATTAATAAAAATCTGTGGTACACTGCGTTTACCGTTGGCTCGTTCCGCCATGGCTTGACGAGCGCTTTCATCCCCATCAATCTTGTATTCGGTGTATTTTACCCCTTTCCAACCCAGCAGCCATTTAGCACGAATACAGTAGGGACAAGTTGCCCAAGTGTAAATTTCCACATTGGCCTTGATATTCTCGTTATAACGCCCAAAAAGCGAGTTAAATAGATTTAGCATCGTTCTTACTAAGTAGTTAGGTGTTAAAAACTGTCAGATGCCCCCCTTATTAAGGGGGGATTAAGGGGGGATCCATCTTCAATTTAATTATAACCAGCTACTTACTCTCCTATTTATCTTTATTTTATGAATTCTGCTACCAAAAAAGCCCAATTACGCAAACAACTAATTGCCCAAAGACGATCGCTTACTAAGCATATTTGGCAAGAAAATAGTCAGCAACTTTGCAAAAATTTACAATCTTTACCCCTCTTTCAACACGCTAAAACCATTCTCGCTTACTTCAGTTATCGTCAAGAGCCGGATTTAAGTTCCTTATTTTGTCAACACCATCGCTGGGGTTTTCCCCGTTGTGACGGAGATAGCCTGACTTGGCACTGTTGGACTGCCGACGATCCCCTAGAATTAAATCGTTATGGCATCTATGAACCAACAGCGATCGCTCCTCTCATTTTACCTGCCGAAGTGGACTTACTGTTAATTCCCGCCGTCGCTTGCGATCGCCAAGGCTATCGCTTAGGTTACGGGGGAGGTTATTTTGATCGTCTCCTACATTCCCCCGAATGGCAAGCTATCCCCTCGATCGGGATTGTCTTTGACTTTGCCTATCTTGATACCCTTCCCCTCGATACTTGGGACCAAAAATTACAGGCAATCTGTACCGAATCGAGAACCGAAATTTTTTAACAATTATTTCCTTTTGTGCGATCGGTTTAACTTATATAGGAGCGATCGATCTTTGTGTCCTTTGTGTCTTTGTGGTTCGTTTTGGTCGTTCGCTGGCACTGTATCTTAGAATACATTTTACCCACCGACTACTCATATATTAAGTTTTATTGAATCCGATCGACCCTGAAGATAGCTTTGCTAGGATGAAGTTCGCATCAAGAGATGTTTATAGTAATCACCAGAAAAAGTCAACAGGGAAGCAATGAAACACTTTCACGAACCATGGATTCAAGAATGGTGTCAAGAAAACGGCTGGACAGAGCTATTTCTCGAACGCTACAGTAATTATTGGGCATTCCCTCCCAATGCCGTGATGCCAGAACCAATTCCCACCAAAGTGTTACAAAAAATTAAGCGCCAAAAAGGTCTATCTCCTGCCGAAAAACTTTGGTTAGGAATGGCGATCGGATTGACTGTAACAGCTTTAATTATCGCTGTCATCCTCGCTTGTCCCATGCCTATAGTTCTCGCTTTCGCTTTTGATGCTGTCACCGCAGCGCGATTGGAAGTGGAATATTAACCCAGCAAAAATTGAGCAGCAAAAACCTAAAAAGGGGGAGATTTTTCCGAAAGTCTTCCCCTTTACCGCTTTTTTCCAGACAGGGACGATCGATCTGTCTTGAATCAGTAATCGGTGATTAGTGGTCAGTAGGAGAATAGAATATTAAGTGAGCAGTATTCAATGGCAGTTTTCTGCTGTCTTTTCACTGATTACTGTTTACTGTTTACTGGACGGCTACGCCGTGCCTTTGGCAACACTGAAAAGCTCCCATGTCCGAATCTCGTCGCTTACAGTTTACCCCCGATCTGGAAATTTGCCGTATTTTGAACGGAATGTGGCAAGTTTCAGGCGCCCATGGTTCGATCGCACCCCAAAAAGCGATCCCTAGTATGTTCTCCTATCTAGATGCCGGTTTCACCACTTGGGATCTAGCCGATCATTACGGTCCAGCCGAAGATTTTATCGGTGAATTTCGTCGTCAATTAGTCGCTCAAAGGGGCATTGATGCTTTAAATAATCTGCAAGCTTTCACTAAATGGGTTCCCCGTCCGGGTAAAATGACTAAGGAAATAGTCGCAAAAAATATCGCTATTTCCCTACGTCGCCTGGATGTGGATAGTCTCGATTTATTGCAGTTTCACTGGTGGGATTATCGCAATAACAATTATCTAGATGCCTTATATTTTTTAGGAGAATTACAACAGGAAGGCAAAATTAAACACCTAGCCTTGACTAATTTCGACACGGAACATTTAAAAATTATTCTCAGCGCCGGGATTAAAATAGTCTCCAATCAAGTCCAGTTTTCCTTAATTGATCGCCGTCCCCTCGTCAAAATGGCGCAATTTTGCCAAGAACATAACATCTATCTCCTCGCCTATGGTACTCTAGCAGGAGGCTTATTAGGGGCAAAATATCTCGGTCATCCTGAACCCAATCCCATGAGTCTCAATACCGCTAGTTTACGGAAATATAAAAACATGATCGATGCTTGGGGAAACTGGCAATTATTCCAAGAATTATTAACTGTTCTTAAAGCGATCGCTGATTCCTATCATGTCACCATTCCTAATGTGGCAGTGCGTTACGTTCTCGAACAAAAAGCCGTAGCTGGAGCAATTATCGGGGTGCGTTTGGGTGTTGCTGAACATATCGCAGAAAATGCCCGTATTTTCGATTTTCAATTATCTCCCCAAGACTATCAAAAAATTGATCATGTCTTGCAAAAATCCCGGGATTTATTGCAGTTAATTGGTGATTGCGGTGATGAGTACCGTCGTTAACTGAAAAGGTCAATAGTTCTATCCCTATTCAATCCCTATGTCGAGGAAAAGTTGTATATAAGTAGGTAGGTGTTAAAAATTCTCAGCTTTCCCCCCTTATTAAGGGGGGCAGGGGGGATCGGCACCCCCCTTATCAAGGGGGGCAGGGGGGATCGGCACCCCCCTTATTAAGGGGGGCAGGGGGGATCGGCACCCCCCTTATCAAGGGGGGCAGGGGGGATCGGCACACCCCTTATTAAGGACTGACAACTGATAACTGATAACTGATAACTGATAACTGAAAAGAGGCTAATGATGAGATTTGAACAACCAATCCCCGATGATCCCGCTAATCAATGGCGCTATCAATTAGATCAATTTGTGCAAGAAAATCAACAGGAATTAGCCGGTTTAATGTGGGGTTTACTCTCGGAATGGGGAGAAGATGCTCAAGAAACCCTGGGCATTGATCTTAAACCTCAGCCTCATTTTGTCTGTTGTTCTAGGGAGTCCCTAGAGAAATTAAATCGCCAGGTTAATCGCAAAATTCAAGAGATGCTTGGGATTATTTATCGCTATAATCCCAGCGAAGAAGTGGCTATAGTCGCTATCGGTGATGGTCAGGTAAAATTGATTTATTTTCAACCCGATCTTTCCCCTCCTGAATGTTTTGATCGCCTCGAAGTGGATCTTGATACCCTCATTCAACAGTTAGAGTCCAAAATGCTGACGGAAATCCAATCTTTCCCAATTTGATGCCGATTGCCAGCGCAAAAAGTTAGCAGGTTGTCCCACTGATAAACCCGCTAATCCGATCGCTTTTCTGGGGGATTCTGTGCCTAGAAGAATTGCCGTTTCTAAATCACATATTCCCCAGTTGACTAAATTGGCGACTCCTTGTAATAAGGGTAAGGTTGTTCCCGCTAAAGTACCGTCAAAAAGTCTTGCTGTTCCCTGTTTAACTTCAATTTCTCTCTCGTCCCAAGGATAGACACCATCCCCTAAACCAATCGGCGCTAAAGCATCACTAACTAAGAAAATTCCTTGATGATAATTACTGGCTTTTAGTAATAATTCTATCATGGTTGGATGGATGTGTTGACCATCGGCAATTAACCCACAATAAACATCGCAATTGATAATTGCTTCCCCTAATAAACCCGGTTGACGATGGTGTAAAGGAGGCATGGCATTGAAGGCATGAGTAACCATTTTTGCCCCCTGTAAAAAGGCTTTTTTGGCTATTTCTTGACTCGCTTGCGAATGTCCTAAACTGACGGTAATTCCTCGATCGCTTAGGTATTTAATTACCGTACCGCTACTATCTAATTCTGGGGCTAAGGTGATAATTTTTACGATCGATAAGTAGTCCCCAAAGATTTTATCTACTGTTTCTATACTTGGGTTTAAAAGATATTGTCCCGGATGCGCCCCCCTTTTTTCATAGTTTAAAAATGGTCCCTCTAAATGTACTCCTAAAACCTGCGCGCTCGCTCGATTTTCCTGTTGCTGTTTTTCGATATATTTGGCAATTACTGAGAGGGATTTTTGAAATTTTTCCACGGACGTGGTGACTAGGGTGGGAAGATAACCATCAATTCCTTGATTCTCAAGATAATCGCTAATCTTATCTAATTTTTCTAGATCTGTTATTTCTAAGTCGGGAAATGCTAATCCTAATCCCCCGTTGATCTGTAAATCTACTCCTCCTAACGATAGCCAATCCCCTTCCATATCGATAATCTTTTCCCCTTTTTTCTTTCCCACCATCTCCGTGATTCTCTCGATCTTTCCCGCAGCATTTATCTCTATTTGTTGTCGATCCTGATAGGCGGGAATTCTAGCGTTAATTAGGGTTATCATAGCAGCAGAAAACTAATTTTTTTTTATTATAATCTCAAAAAAAAACTTTTTTTTTGATGATGCTTGACAAGGGAGCATTTTTGTGAGATACTTTTTTATATAATGGGAATCTGTGCGCTTAAACTAAGGTGGTTATGTCCAATTATATAAAAACTGATCATAAAAAAATAATACCATAACCTGACCGCTCTCTGTCCAGAGATTGCAAAAATACTTGACAAAATAATTACAGCCTTTCTCTGGCGGTTCTTATACTAAATCCAGTTATTAAAAACTGATTATCTATTCCCCCTTTTGCCTCTTGCCCCCCCGATGTCGGGGGGGTTGGGGGGGTTGCCTTTTGCCTATCCTGATATGTTACCTATACTTAACGGATTTAGTATTAGGAGGGAGTGACTGTCAGAAGGAAAGGCTTGTCCTATAATAAAATTAAGACCTTATAAAAACTACTTTTTTAGCGATAAAAGAGTAGCAATGTCAGGGATTAGGGAGGGGTGTGTGTTTTTTAGAAACATAGGGAAACAGACTCAAGAACCGCGTCGTATTATTATCGGAGATGTGCATGGCAGTTTTCAGACACTTTTGCGACTATTAAACCGAGTTGCTCCCGATAGTGAGGATGAGGTTTATTTTCTGGGAGATTTAATCGATCGAGGACAGCAGAGCTTGGAAGTGGTGGATTTTGTCATCAAAAATAACTACCAATGTCTCCTAGGAAATCATGAATATATGCTCTTAAAAGCTCTGACGGGAAAAGAAGTTTCTGAAAAATGGTTCAACGGCTGGATTGAGAGTGGCGGGGCGGCGACACTACTAAGTTACAATAACAATATACCCGCCGAGCATATCAATTGGTTTCAATCCCTACCCGCTTATTTAGACCTAGGAGATATTTGGTTAGTTCACGCGGGAGTACACCCAGAATATCCCCTTGAACAGCAAACAAACGAGCAGTTTTGTTGGATTAGAAATGAATTTCATACCATGACCCAACCCTATTTCAAGGATAAACTAATTATCACAGGTCATACTTTAACCTTTACCTTTCCCGATGTCAAACCGGGGCAACTAGCTCGCGGCAGCGGTTGGCTAGACATTGAAACTGGGGTTTATCATCCTCAAAGTGGTTGGTTAACTGCTTTAGATTGGACAAATCAATTAGTTTATCAAGTGCAGGCTCAAAATAAAAATTGTCGCACGATCCCTTTAGAAAAAGCGGTGGTTAATCTAGATATTGACCAGATTTCTCGTTACTCCTCCAGGGAAAGCTCGTCTAAACCACTGAATCTTTAATGGTGATCAGAAAAGAGAGGCCATAAAACCAGAAGGATCGGTTAAAATAGTTGATAATCTGATTAATACCCTTTTCTAATGACCCTTGAACTCTTATACCAAGCTTTCATCGAAACAATTCAACATCCTGACCCTGAGATAAATCTAGCTCGGGCAGCTCTACAAATAGCCAATTTTGAATATCCCCGTCTCAAAATTGATCACTATTTAAATAGAATAAATTTAATGGCTGACGAGGTAAAAAAACGCCTACCCGATAGATTATATCCTTTAAAAATAGTCAAGGTTATCAATCAATATTTGTTTGAAGATTTACAATTTACTGGTAATAACCAAGAATACTATGACCCCCGCAATAGCTACTTAAATGACGTAATCGATCGCCGCACAGGTATTCCGCTCACTCTCTCGATCATCTATTTAGAGATTGCCAAACAGATCGATTTTCCCATGGTAGGAATTGGTATGCCTGGGCATTTTATTATCCGTCCCGATTTCGAGGAAGTGGAAATTTTTGTCGATCCCTTTCACGGTGGTGAAATCCTATTTAAACAGGACTGTCAAGAAAGATTAAGTCAAGTTTATCAACAGCCAGTTAAATTAGAAGAACATTTTCTCAATATTGCTACCAATCAGCAAATTTTATTACGTTTGTTGACTAATTTAAAATATATTTACCTGAATCGTCAACAATGGTCTCAGACAATTCGGACAATAGATCTACTACTTTTGCTCATTCCTAATCATCCCCTAGAGCTGCGCGATCGAGGTTTAGTTTACTATCAAATTGGACAACTCAGCCAAGCGCAACAGGATTTAGGCTTCTATCTCGCTCTCCTACCCAACGCTCAAGATGCAGAATCCATTCGACAATTATTGCAAAAAATTAACTCTTAAGTCGCCAGCCTGATCAGTTATCAGTTATCAGTTATCAGTTATCAGTTAGCGGTATTAAATGAGGAGTATTAAATGACATTAATAGTGCTGTCTTTTCACTGATTACTGATTACTGTTCACTGAAAAATCCCCCAATCCTTTACTGATAAATGATAACTAAAATGACTATTAGCCCTTCCGTAACCACGAAAAAACTCAAAATCGGTCAACTGCGAAAAGTCCATCATATCGCTTTCAACGTCAAAGATATGGAGGCTTCTCGTCATTTTTATGGGGAAATATTAGGATTAGAGGAATTAGTGGGCGAAAAAATTCCCAGTACCTTAAAAGAATTAGTTGCCCAGGGAAAAGTGGCCAATTTTATCACCCCCGATGGTACAGTAATTGACCTATTTTGGGAACCAGATTTAAACCCTCCCGACGACAATCCCGAAATCGCTTTTACCCGTGCCAATCATTTAGCCTTCGATATTGCCCCGGAATGCTTCGATTTTGCCCTAGAAGTGCTACAAAGTCAGGGAATTACTATTGCTAGTGGACCCGTGACCCGGCCGACTGGGAGAGGGGTTTACTTCTACGATCCCGATGGCTTTATCGTCGAAATTCGCTGTGATCCCGCATCTTAACGACTCAGAGGACGAAAATTGCCACGAAAAACCAGAAAAGTTAGGGTAATCGCTAATATAATCGCTGTTATCGCAATTAGAGGCAGAGAAATCTGTTTAACAGCGATCGCCAAAAAAGCCCAGATAAACACCCCGATAAAAGCCCGATCTTTTCTTTTTAAACCGACTAAAATCGCGATTATCGCCCCGATAACTAGGATTATTACCGTCCAGATTTGGTCAGTTAGACCCCATCGCTGCCAGTCGATCCAATCTAGCACCGAAGCGACGTTGACAATCGTGGCTACGCTAATCCAAGCGAAATAAATACTAATAGGAGCATTAACTAATAAACCCTGTTTACGATTGACAATCAAGCGATTAATTTCTAAGCGAAGATAAAGCCGGATGAGAGAAAATAAAATGCCTAGCATTGCCAGTAAAGACAGGGTAAAAAAACGCAATTGAAAGAAAATTACCCAGAGAATCTGACAAGCACTAGCGATGGCTAATTCGTAGCCTAACCGACGCAAACGCGGTTCAGTTTTATTAAAAGCCAAAGCTTGGTAAATTCCCAGACTAATTAAACCCAGATAAATTAATCCCCAGATCGCAAAAGCATAATTAGCGGGAATAATTAAGACATCTTGAAAAACTGTATTCGAGATAGCCCCGATATTTTCGCCCTTAAGAGGGAAAATATTAGCGAAAATATTGGTGATAAAAGCCCCTAGAATAGCAAATAAATTTAGTTCTTGTCGGAGACGATCTCGATCAAAATTCATAGGTCAATCAAAGACGGAAAACATCATTTCGCCCTGGGCGGCCAATTGCCCATCGACTCTTGCTTCCCCTTGCATTTTAGCAATTTTATTCATCTTGAAGGATAATAATTCCACCGTCATGATTAATTGATCCCCCGGCACCACAGGACGACGAAAACGGGTTTTATCAATGCCAGCGAAGGCAAAAAATTTCCCTTTCATCCCGGGTAATTGGGTCAAAATCACCCCCCCCACTTGGGCCATAGATTCAACAATTAACACCCCCGGCATCAAGGGACGACTGGGAATATGACCGGGAAAAAAAGGCTCGTTGATCGTGACATTTTTTAGGCCAACGGCTTTTTTACCGGGTACATAGTCAATAATCCGATCAACTAGGGCAAAGGGATAACGATGGGGCAGTAGTTGGCGAATTTCCTCGACGGTAAAGGTAGTTTTTATGACTGGTTCCAACTCGGTTAAGGCTTCGGTAACGATGGTCATGCAAGTCAAAAATTACAAGTGAGATCAGACATTATCTCACAATCAGTGATCGGCTTCTGAAGGCAAGAGGCAACAGGCACTCGTGCAAAAGACAGAACGTAGGTGGGGTTGAAGCATGAAACCCAACGCCCGCATAGTTTACGCTACCGCTAACCCATCCTACAAATAATTGTGCCTCCCTACTTAGGGCTTGCTGAATAAATCTAAAAACCTTGTTGGATAAGACTTTTAGGCCTTTGGTCAATCAAAAATTACCGGATATGGGAGTGATTGGGGGGGGAAATTCAGGTACTTTTCCCCTGAAAATTAGGTAATTGGCCACCTCAAAACTGGTAAAACCCTACACCCCACACCCAACCCCCCCGATGTCGGGGGGGTTGGGGGGGCCACACCCTGCCCCCACCAACAAACTTTTTCAGCAAACCCTACTTAGCTTAACCAATTAGGTTTTAGATTCAATCCTTGTTATCAGTTCACTGTTTACTGTTTACTGTTCACTTGAAATGGCTGACAGCCTTTTTAATTGGGCATTTCAGTTAAACGAGCATTTTGATAATAATGGCTGAGAATGCGGTCATAAGTCACCCCTTGGTCAGCGAGGGAAAAAGCACCCCATTGACTTAAACCGATCCCATGACCGAAACCGCGACCATTGATGGCAAAAGTACCGTTATTAGCTGAAATCGTGAATAGGGTACTACGCAGCTCCAGTATTCGCCGTAATTGGGTATCAGAGATTAATTTAGAGCCTTGATCGCCCACTATACGCATTCTAATCACTCGTCCGTGGGGAGTGATCCTTTCGGGAGATAGCGATCGCACGCGACCAACACCACCAATTAAACGGCCTAATTCCCTGGCACTAAAGTTTTTTGACCATTGAAATACTGGTGCGACTTGATCGTAATCGACGACACCGCGCAGGTAGGGTAAGGGGGAATTCCAAACATCTTCGACATTTTCCGTATGACCCCCGGAGGAGGAGTGAAACACCGCTAGAATCGGTTTGCCGTTGAAGCTCATAATTTGTCCGGCGGTGGCATTAACTGCCTCTTGGGTGCTAGTAAACTCGCTTTCTAGACCCTTATAAACTTGGGTGCGGGTGGTAGTATCGAGATCGTAGATGCGATTGCCGGAAGTATTCATTTGGTAGAGAGCATAGGTGCGCGCCGCCACAGATTGGGCTTTTAAGGCTTCTTGCGGCCAGGAGGGAATCGCCTCCGCACCGACGACACTATAGAGATATTCCTCTAAATCGACTATATTTAGGGCTGTCACCCCAGAACCTTGCCGAATGATCCTTGTTCGTCCTCGATACCAGCGATCATTAATCCAGACGTAACCATCATTCTCCGGTTCGATGATCAATTGACTGGCCTGCCAATCGGCCAAACCCACCGCTTTTCCTCTGGGATTAGCATTGAGGGCATTCATGGCGGTCAATTCTCCTAGGACTCTGCCAGCCCCATCTTTCACCACAGCATCGGTGGAACTGCCCACGGAGACGGCGCTAACACCTTTACTGATAGCAATGCGTAACTCGACAGCAGCTTGGACTGGAGCGATAATCAAAGCCCAAAAAACTAGGACGAGCCAACTATGGGCAGGCAGGCGCTGCAGATAACTGCCCAGCAGCCTTGCTGTGTGTTTATTGGTCATGGGGATCGGACTCCTCACACAATCGATCGATAATCAATTTTACCCAGACTGGGATTTTTTGGCTACTCCTGTTCGGAAAAATTTTTCCCCTGTCACTTTTTCCCGATTGTCTGACAATTTTTCTCTCCTCTGGCCCCTGAATCGGCAAATTGCCTTATTTTATCCGATTAATCGGGATTTATTCCAGTTAGTCGATTATTCTAACTAGGGAGGCGTTAAAAATTATCATATTTCCCCCCTTATCAAGGCGGGATTAAGGGTAGGGTTGATTCATGAATCAACCCTACTATGAATAAACCCTAGGATTAAGAGGGGATCAAAGACAAAATCCATCTTCAATTTAATTCTAACCACTTACTTAAGTAGTCCAGCAAAATTAATTTTCTAGGTTCGAGTGGACAATCGCCAATTCTTGCCGCCAAACTACCAGGGATTTCTCCCAAGCTAGTTCCCATTTTTGCGCTAAAAAAGGTCGAGTATTTTTGCCCAAATTATAGGCGATGACAATCTCTTCCCAGAGAGAATGTAAGGAAAGTGGGGAAGAAAATAAAGCTCCGAATAATCCCCCTAAAAGTAGGACAATAGCTAGAGGGCGACGAGTTTGACTTAATTCAAAAGCTTTCAGTTGCAATTCTCCCGTCACATCGACACCAAAACCCGTTACTATATGCCAGATATCGTGAGTTTGCCGTAGGCGAAGCAGCAGATAATCTGTATCGGAATTTACCTAAATAGACCGATAAAAATTAGGACCAAAATTGAGACTAATTAGGTGAGTAGCATAATGATAACCTAGGGAATCTTCTGGAAGTTTTAGCAAGGTTTCTAAACAGGGACTAGCGGCTATATATTGGGCAATTATTTGGGCGGTAGCTCGATCGCTTTTTTTATAATTTTATATTTTATAACCCCCTATTATTCGAGTTCTTGAGGTTCAATAACCAACTTAATTACCTGAATAATTAATTTGATTGTTTCCCGAGAAAGTCTTCCGATAGACTCCGTTAAAAGACGCTTATCAACCGTGAAAACCTGTGAAACATTAACAACACTGGATTCAGGTAAATTCCCTTCACCCTCATTCAATAAAACATTACCAATAGCTTTTGCTCGTCTCAAATTGGTTGTTAATGCACACACAATAACCGTCCCAATTTGGGACTGATTCAGAGCATCATTTTGCACCACAACACAAGGACGAAGATAAGCAGGTTCAGAACCTTGTGGTTCTCCTAAATCAATCCAATAAATCTCTCCTTGAAAAATCGTCATATTTACTCAGATAATTGACGTTGATGATGGCGTATTCCCTCTAACATTAAAGTTTCTGATTCGTCCAATCCATCACTATAAGCTTCATTCCAACTATCTATTAATGCTTGTTTAGTTTTTTTTTGATTATTCAATCCTAATTGTTGATGTAACTGCTCCAATAACCATTTTTTATCTTCAAACGAAAAATTTCGTAACTTTTGTTCCAGTTCAATAATTTGAGGGGATATCATAAAATTAACTCGATTTTTGAGCTATAGCGTTTCCTGTTCGCAAGAGGTACATTATCGATATTGAAAAGCTTAATCAGCAAAGGTTTAACTGTGCCACACAGGTATGAGAAACGCTATATATCATAATTCTAACAACAAAAAAGCACCCCCTCGCGGGAGTGCCTTTTCGTTCAGACTAGGAATTAACCATTGATAGCGGGAGCAATCAGAGCTACAGGAGCCTGTTCACCACTAGCTAAGTCTAAGGGGAAGTTATGAGCATTGCGCTCGTGCATTACTTCCATACCGATACCAGCGCGGTTTAACACATCGGCCCAAGTACCGATTACACGACCTTGAGAATCGAGAATCGAC
>NZ_JADBVM010000051.1:0-4456 GCF_020244875.1 Microcystis sp. M44BS1 | reverse complement strand
TTGTAAAGGTACACAGCTAACTTCGTTTAAAAACTCTAATTCTTCTTGTTTTTTCCAATCGGTTAGCATTGAAGAAGTTTCAGTATATCCTACTCTTTCTTGTCTTTCGTACCATGCTTGTGTTCTGAGATGGAGAGCTTTGTTGTAAACCAATCTTACACAGCCCAAAGTGCGCCGCAATAGCGACTCTTGTTCGGGTGTGGGGTAAAATCGGTAAGAATAAGCTTTTTCCATGTCTCACATTTTAGCATATATTTCGTAAATGTGATAATATTTAACAGTAAAGCCGTCGTAGAACGACGGGGTTTCAGACCCAAAATTTTCGATGATTTCTAGGGTTTGGCCAGGGAATTGGGTGAGAAGTCAGTCCCGATGAAAAAATTTTCACCCCCACAGATGAAAGAGGTTTCCTTCCTACACCCCACAACCTCTTTCAAGTCAGGAGATAGTATTTAGCTTTTTAGCCGTCAGCCATCAGCTTTTTCTCCCTGCTCCCCGCACCCTTCTGCCAAGTCTGGCGTTCTAGGCTGTCATTTTCTTCCCTAGCCACCCGGATTAAGAGGGCTGCTAAAAAGAGACTGGCTAAACTGGAACTGCCGCCATAACTAAAGAGGGGGAAAGGTAAGCCGGTAGTGGGTAAAGAACCAGTGGCCACACCGATATTTAACAGGGATTGACCGATCAAAATTACCATCGCCCCGATCGCCACTAATTTTTTGATGCGATGACGACATTTAACCGCCACGATCAGGGCAAGAGTAGCGTAGAGAAATAGCATGATTAACAGTAAAATACCGCCAATAAAACCAAATTCCTCACCAAAGACAGCGAAAATAAAATCCGTATCCGGGAAGGGTAGATAAAATAATTTTTGTTGGGATAAACCGTAACCGCTGCCGGTGGTTCCGCCAGAACCGATCGCCAGTAAACTCTGCACTAATTGATAACCATCACCCCGGGGATCCTGCCAGGGGTCTAAGAAAGATAAAATCCGTTTTCTCTGGTATTCGCGGAAAGTAACACTAACCACGGCCATAGTTACACCCAGTAAAGCGGTGCTGGTCATGTAGGATAAAGGCAGACCGGAGGCAAGAGCGATCAGCCAGAGAGTTATACCACACAGAGCAGTGGTACTCAAGTTAGGTTGTAAGAGAATGCCGGCTAGAATTAGCCCAAAAATAGCGATCCAAGTTAACCGTTGATTGACATTTAAACGCGGCCAGCCACCGAAAACCGCCGCTCCTTGCAGGACGAGAAACGGTTTCATAAATTCCGACGGTTGCAAGAGAATCGGCCCGATTTTAATCCAACGGGTGGCACCGTTGATATTAGCTCCCAAACCGGGGATAAGAGTGATCAAGATTAATCCTAAAACTAATAAAATCATCCAGGGTGCAATTTTGAGGAGTTTCTCGATCGGCAATCGCACCAGGAAATTAAAGCCAATTAAGCCAATCCAAAGCCAGATTAATTGGCGGATAAAATAGTATAGTCCGTTATCAAAGCGACTGTCAGCTAGAGCGTAGGAAGCGGAAAAAAGCACCACTAACCCGACTGACAGCCACAAAAAAGTCATCCAGCGCAATAATCGCGCTTCGGCTGACCAGTTTTTCACATCGGGGTCAAAAATAGGAATAATGTATTGCCACACGGAGATTTTCGAGAAGAAGTATCTTGTACAGATTAACCGAAAAGACTAGGCTCGATCGCAGTTTGTTCCACTATCCGACGGCGACATGACCGATTAAACCCGCGTTTTCACCGTGCCATTCTAGGGTATCACCGATCGCCTGACCGTCATGATAGGCAGCCAAGAGAATTTCCGCCGTTTTCCCCCAAACAATATTACCCTGACGATCAAGGGAAATCATGCCCAGATCCCGACCATTAGTTTGGGATTCGCGCATCGATTTCTCCACGGCAGCGGCGAGGGAAAAACCATCGCTGACGCGAATGACCACCTTAGCGGCTAAACACTCATCAATAATATCTTCCCCGACTCCCGTGCAACTTACGCCCGCCCATGGATTCGCATAATTGCCGGCCGGCATGGCACTGTCACTAACGCGACCGATTCTTTCTAGTCCCTTACCTCCGGTAGAAGTTCCGGCGGCGATGTCTCCTTGCTGGTCGAGAGCCACCACCCCGATAGTTCCCCGTTGCGCTGAGGAGTCGGCGAATAAACGGGCCATTTTGCGATTAAAGTTCGTCTTTCTTTCCTCCATCCATTCTTGAATCCGATAATCGGTTAGGGGATCATAGAGGGGAATTTGTAATTCTCTGGCCAGATCTGCAGCTCCAATTTCCGAGAGAATGCGATCCTCTTGACTTTGGAGAAATTGAGCGAGGCTAATGGGATTCTGTACCCGCGAGACGTTAATGACACCGCTTAAACGCTGGCGACGACCATCCATCAAGGCTGCGCTCATTCGCACCTGACCGTCCGATTGCACCACCGAACCAGTCCCAGCATTAAATCGCGGTTCATCCTCCAGTAACATACATCCTTTTGTCACCGCCTCCACAGCACTCGCACCATTGTCAAGGAGGTTGTAAATATTCTTAACAATCCCCCGGAGAGAATCGCGTACTGATTCTAAACCACCTTTGTCCTCTAGGGAACTCGCTCCCCCATGAATAATTAACTTCGGATTTACTCTGGTCATTATTGTTCTAACATCATATTACCGCTCGGATCTAAACTATCACGTTATCGCTACTCCGCTTCTCCAGTGCCGTCTTAACCGGTAAGTAGGGTTTGCGGCAAAAAGTTTTTCCTGGGGACAGGGTGCGGGGTGTGGGGTGTGGGGTTTTAGCCATTTTCAGGGGGTCAATTACCTAATTTTCAGGGAAAAAGTCCCGGAATTTTCCCCCGATCACTCCCATATCCGGTACTTTTTGATTGACAAAAGGTCTAAAAGTGTTACCCAACAAAGTTTTCAGATTTATTCAGCCAACCCTAATTACTCACCGTTCGCTCCTTTCTGGAAGCGAGAATTTGCTCAATTGTCTCAAATACAGTCTAGCCAACACATTGACCGTTCTCATCGAAACTTATCAGTACAAAAAGACTATTTTGAGGTTAACGAATTGATTGGGGATTTGAGCGGGTAAGTGCCAATCAACCCCCTTAAAGCCTAATTATCAACGAGCCTTGAAAAGAGGGCGAACGAGGGGACTTGAACCCCCGAGTGGTGGAACCACAATCCACTGCCTTAACCACTTGGCTACGCTCGCCGTACACCTTTTCAAGTATAGCACAAGACGAATGGTTGACAAGAGGTTTTTTATCCTAATTCAGGCTATGGTTAGGGTAAGTGAGTGATGATTTGAGAGCTTATGAAATTGGCGCGGTTAGGGGGAATAGTGTTAGGAGTGGTTTTAGGGGGAATTGCGGGGATATTGCTGACAACTAACCCTAATCGTCAAGATTACGAACAATACGCTTCCCAGAGGTTAACTAGCTATCTTAAGGATAATGTCTGCGCTCGGGCGCAAGCTTCCCTCGAGGTGCAGGCTCTCTTGCGGGGTTACTGTAAAATGTTGGTGGATACGGGTCATCCTTTTTTACAAGAAGCGATCGCCACTAACACCACTAGAAAGAATTTTGTTATTTTCAGCGTTTATCAAACGGAATTATCGTTCCCTCCCCCTTTACCTAGTTATCACTTCAGCACCGTCGGTTTTTTGAACAAATTATACATCTACGAAGCTTTAGAACTGTAGTCAGGCAATTGAAATTTTCCGAGAGTAAATCCTGATGGTAGTGATTTTATTGTAGTGGTGATAGCTGAAACTTTTGCTAATTGGGCATTGTAGCCGACATTCCGCACATCTTCATATACTTTTATATATTTTTACATTCCCCAAGATGTTTTGACGAAAAACCTTCATTGTAGAAACTACTATTGAGAACATTTTCAATAATTGATTTTTTCTGAGAAAAAAAATTACAATTCTTCACCTTGAGAAAAATCAATCATTATAGCTATAGTCCCTACTGGCAATGGGTTTTAAGCAATATATTAGTAAAAATCATCAATTGAATGTTAAGAAGTGCGGAAAGTGGGTCATGATTTTGTAACCATGACCAACTTACCCCTGTTACTCTAGCAATTCCTCGTCAGGAAATTCGTTCGAGCAAGAGTTGATCAATTAATTGTTTGGTTTCGTCAGAGACGGTTTTATTAGTGGGATTGATCACAAACGGTTGACCACATTCTTTACCTTGACGTTTGGGTTTTCCATTATGAATAGAACCATTCTTGATCATATAATGAGAACCACAACGCTTGACAGGGGAATAGAGGTGAACTAGGGGGGTATTTTGTTCGGTGCTAGACTGATATTTGAGTAAGCCAGACAGGAGCCAGAAAAAGATATTTATCAGAAAAGTCATGAGCAAGCTAGAGGTTTAAAGACTGAGCGGGTTCCAATTATTTTTATTAATAAATAT
>NZ_JADBVM010000050.1:0-10555 GCF_020244875.1 Microcystis sp. M44BS1 | reverse complement strand
GCGAATAGTGGAGAAAAATGTCTCTAGAGACAGCAAAACCATTAATCAAGCTTGGATGTCAGAAAATTTAGCACTGGTTAGGGATAATGCTTAGATTGTAGAGGCGAATAATTATAAGTCCCGTTTATTTTTTTTTTTTTTCATTCATCAGCAGAGCTTATTAAATAAACCATGCAGAGAGAAAATATCTGGTATAATGGCACTCCTGCAAGGATTTACCTAGGGATAAGCCGATTTATGTTGCTAAGGTTATATTTTGATAAACTTTTGTCAAGTTAGCCAGCAAATTAAGTTATTTTGTGATCAGTTAGGGTAGGGAGATGACTACAGCCTTGTCATCGGAGTCAGCCATGGGAATTTGGCCGTTATTATTGATGGTAAAGGCGGAGATACCGTCGCCATCGAGGTTAGGATTACCTGCGGTGATATTGTAGGTTCAGGGGTTGTTATCGGCATCAGTGGCGTTAATTGTGCCGACGACTGTACCGTTAGGACTGGTTTTAGAGATGTTAAAGACAGCATCATTAACCAGTAAAATACTTTTATTGCTTAAAGGGATTAATAATAGTTAATTTTTTATCAACAATTAAACCATCTTGCATATCTTCTGAATACAAAATATTTGCATCAGAAAATAAAGCACAAGCAATCACTAAACTATCCCAAAATGATAGATGGTATTGAGTTCTCAGATTAGATGCAGATTCAAAAATATCAAGATTAAATGAGATAACTTGATATTTTCTATAAAAGGAAACAATTAATTTAAACAATTGTTTTTCATCAAGCTTATGCTTTTTAAGTAAATTACAAGAAACCTCATTAACTATTTGGGTACTGATAATGATGGACTTTTCTTTAATTAATTGTTTTGCCAATATTCTTTTACTTTCTTCTTTTTTATCAGTGGAAAAAGCATAAAGCCAAATATTAGAATCAACAAAACAACTATGATTTTTAAGTTCTGTCATAAATTTCTTCTCGTTTCATAAATTCTAAATTATCAACCTCTATAGGATTTTCCAACAGGTATTCAATCATATCAATTTCAGGTTCACTTTGATTGAGTTGATTTTGAGCTTTAAATGCGGCAATAAGTACCTGTATCTGCTGAATTTGTTCAGGTTTAAGTCCAGTTACATTAATGTTTTTAATCATGGCTACCTTGGAATGATTTTTACTTTAATTATACTAATTACACGCTCTCACAATAATACTCTTCCTTTTTTACATCTTTGACTAAAATTATCGGTGTTAAAGATGGTACAGAGTCGATAGGGAATCCACCCGAAACTTAATTCGAGTTAGATAAAGTTGATAAGTAAGCGAATAGTCGAGAAAACTGCCTCTAAAGACACCAAAACCATTAATCAAGCTTGGATGTCAGAAAATTTAGCACTGGTTAGGGATAATGCTTAGATTGTAGAGGCGAATAGTTATAAGTTCCGTTTATTATTTTTTTTCATTCATCAGCAGAGCTTATTAAGTAGGTGGGTGGAATTAAATATAAGATGAACGTAGGTTGGGTTGAAGCATGAAACCCAACGCCCGATTATGTTACGCTACCGCTAACCCATCCTACAAATAATTGTGCCTCCCTACTTAAATAAATCGAGCAGAGAGAAAATATCTGGTATAATGCCACTCCTGCAAGGATTTACCTAGTAATAAGCCGATTTATGTTGCTAAGGCTATATTTTGATAAACTTTTGTCAAGTTAGCCAGATAATCAAGTTATTTTGTGATCAGTTAGGTTAGAGAGATGACTACAGCCTTATCATCGGAGTCAGCCATGGCAATTTGGCCGCTATTATTGATGGTAAAGGCGGAGATACCGTCGCCATCGAGGTTAGGATTACCTGCGGTGATATTGTAGGGTTAAGGGGTTATTATCGGCATCGGTGGCGGTAAATAAGTGTTATAAATAATTATAGGCTACTCAAAATAAATCTCAAATGACGACAACAGAAATTAAATTCACTCTAACTTTACCTAAAGTTCCAGAAATTCATCATCTGGAAGCTGAGAAAAAAGCTAAAGAAGCCTATGTTATGACTTTACTTCGTCATGGTGATATTAGTGCGGGACGTGCCGCAGAATTATTAGAGATTGATCGCCATAAACTTTCTGATTTAATGGATCACTACAATATTTGTTCATTCCCTATGCAAACCCAAGAAGAATTACAACAAGAAGTGGCTGAGACTCTCCAAATTTTAGAGAGATATAAAAAGTAACGTGATTATTGTCTCTGATACTACCCCTTTAAGTGAATTAGCAAAAGTTGGAAAACTTAATTTACTTCATGATATTTACGGGAAAATTATTATTCCTCAAGAAGTTTACCATGAGGTAACAACAGGAACTCATCCAGCAGTTAATTTAGTTCAATTAGCAGACTGGATAGAGAGACGAACAATTAGCAGTTCAGAAAAAGTCTCTACTTTGAAAACGATAACTAATTTAGGTTGGGGTGAATGTGCTGCTATGATTTTAGCTGAAGAATTAGAAGCCGATCAATTATTGATTGATGATTTAGAAGCTAGGCGAGTTGCTTTATCTCGAAATCTAAAAATTACTGG
Source organism: Microcystis sp. M44BS1 (assembly GCF_020244875.1). Taxonomy (NCBI): domain Bacteria; kingdom Bacillati; phylum Cyanobacteriota; class Cyanophyceae; order Chroococcales; family Microcystaceae; genus Microcystis; species Microcystis sp. M44BS1. Next base: position 7,973 of record NZ_JADBVM010000050.1, on the reverse strand, counting down.
TACATTAGGTATCTTATTAGTCGCCAAACAACTAGGATTAATTACTAGCGTTCAGGAAGTTTTAGAGGCGTTAATTACTCAGGGTAAACGTATTAATCCAAGACTATATCAAGAGGTTTTATCTACCGCACAAGAATCATTGTAATTATTCAATAATTGCTGATAAAGGGACGTAAACATCATCACTCATGTACCCTAAAAACATTAATTAAAGGAGAAGTTTTTAATGGAATATCTTATTAGACCAGACCAACCGACCCAATGGAAAATTAACCCAGTAGATTTTATTGAAAATCTCGAAAAATCTTGGCATGATACCACTTTGTTTGCCCAGCAGATGCACAATTAGCCCTAAAAATCTGATAGCTCTGATACCAAATTATTGAGAGAAACTCTCATTAAGTTGGCGATCGCTGAATAGAGTGTGACACTTCATAATTCTTAGTAATCGCTAAAAGCCTTACTATACAAGGGCTAGAGCAACTTTTGATTTCAACGACTAGGGTGCGGAATGTGGGTTTTAATAGTATCATTAACTGCCAATCAAACTTTAAAAACCCAGTTATGGATTGTTTCTCCCTGTCCCAGCGCTCCCCGTTTCCACAAGGACACAAGTTACCTTGTGTCCCTTTTTAATCTCAAAATCAGAAATTAGGCTAATCCGACTAATTTAGTGCTGTATTCCCACATTTTTTCGCCTCTTTCCTCGTCGCGAGCTTGAGGAGAAACCCTTTGTACAAAAGATTTACCCTCTTTTTTCTGACGGTTGCCCCAACTCCAGTAAGCGCCGGATTGACGGTATTCGGGGTCAGCCACCACCATGGCCACTCTTTCCCCGGCTAATTCTTGGGAAACATAGCCACCGGTGATATTTTTCTGGAACCAGGGGAAAAACTGCTGGAAAAAGGGGTAATGATTGCGGAAAAGGGGTGTATCGGCCACACAACCCGGATAGAGGGAAGTAAAAGTGATTCCGGTGGATTCGTGATAGCGTTTGTGCAGTTCCCGCATGGTGAGAACATTACACACCTTACTATCTTTGTAGGCTTTGACCGATTCAAATTTTTTGCCGTCGGCCATAGTAATCGGCTCTTTGAAACCCTTGGCAAACCCTTCTAAATCGCCCAAATCAGGACGAGGAGGAATTTTGCCGCCTAATTCATCGGGATTATGGGTGACAGTACCGAGAATGACTAAACGCCGGTCGGGAGAAGGGGAATTTTTTAGGTCTTCCAAGAGCAAATTCGACAAGAGGAAATGACCTAAATGATTGGTGGCCATGCTCAATTCATAACCGTCGGGACTTCTTAAGGGTTCTTTGAGCAAAGGCAGATAGATAGCGGCATTGCAGACTAAAGCGGTTAGAGGTCTGCCCAAGGCCCGGAAATTTTTGACGAAGCGCCGGACGCTATCGAGGGAACCGAGGTCGATAAATTCAATACAGTAGTTATCCCGGGGAATGTTCAATTCCTTGGCCGCCTGTTCCATTTTCGGGATATCCCGACAGGCCATAACTACAAACCAACCTCTTTGAGCAAGGGATTTAGCGGCGTAGAGACCGACTCCAGAAGTTGTCCCAGTAATGATCACCGTGGGTTTTTGATCTTGTACCATTTTTTGATAGTTTTCGTTAATCGCTCTGGTCTAGGGAATATCCAAGGGATTCCGACTATAAATTTTATCGGTTGTCTTACCTGACCCCAGGCTTCCCTTTACATAACTTCAAATTTTCGTGAGTGTTCACTTATCAGTTATCAGTTATCAGTGATCAGTTATCAGTGATCAGTTATCAGTGATCAGTTATCAGTGATCAGTTATCAGTGATCAGTTATCAGTGATCAGATTTAAGTTTTAAGTTTACCGATCTCCCCACCTCCCCACCTCCCCAATTCATAATTCATAATTCATAATTCATAATTCATAACTAACGAATGGGTTTAGCTAAATCACCGATTTTAAAACCATTACCGGTAATGATGCGACCGACGCTAGATTGACCATCAGCTTCGACAATTTCGAGAGTGCCAATCGGTTGAGTAATCTGACGGATAACCTTACCCGTTTGCGGATCCTTGACCGTTTGGGTCGTCCGTTCGATGGAAATGCGTAAACCAACACGATAACCCTCTCCCGTGCCTTTATTGAGAATTACCTGATTTCCCGCCACGGCAGCCACTACAGCGGTGACAGTCGGGAGCGAGCGCGGTGTAGCGGCGATTTGGTCAGCTTTATTATTGAGATTATCCACCACCTGCGCTACTGCCTTATCGGTGGCAATACTGAGTAATTTCCCTTCGTTGGAGGTTTGGGAACCACCCCCAACCCCTAAAACCACGGTTGAACCATCGGATTGATTGGCACTACCATCTCCCTGAGCGGTGGTAATAATTTCGGCCGTGGTGGTATTAATTGCCCGGACATTCAACTTGACAAAAGCATCGGTTTCTGTCTTGGCGGTGCTAAAAATAATAAACGAGCCACCAGATTGTTTTTTTTGTAAATCGAATTGGGTAATCGAACCGATAATCACCACATCTACCCCCAAAATTTGCCCGATTTGAGCGGCGGTAGCGGCATCTACCCGTCCCGAAGCTCCCAAATTCTGTTCTCTGAGGACAGCATCAATGCGACTGCGCTCAATGACTGTATAGCGACCACTTTCCACCAATCTATTGACGAGAATATCACTGACACCACTGGCTCCACCATTGAGAAATGTTAACCACTGGGGATTACTGAGACCGCTATAATCGAAGTCTAAAACCGCTACGCGCACCTTTTCGCTTTTTTGGGCTAAGAGTAATGGTAAATTGTTAGAGGTAGCTTGGGAGAAAGCTGGTGCGTTGAAGCTAAAACCCAAACTAGAAGCGACTCCCACAAGGGTGATTAGGGCAGAAAAACCACGGATACTATCTCGATCGAACATGATAATGAGTTCTCCAGTCAAATAGAATATAGATCATAATCATCTCAAAATTACTCTAACTATCGAGAGCGAGAATTTTGAATGGCAGTAATTAAACCTCTCACTTCCTCGGTTCCCTCGGAAGCTTCAAAGGAAGTGGGAAATTTCCCCTTAGCAATCATCCGCAATCCCAAGGGGGCAATACTTAATAAACCCTGTAAATCGCGCCAATAATTGCCCAGCACATAGAGGCCGAATTGGCGTTCATCCACCCATCCCCCTGCTTTGACTAATTCCACTAAAACTTTCCGGTGACGAATGGGACGACTACTATCGGCCGACTTGCGAGCGAGTATTTCCTGTTTAATTTTACCGATCTGATCCATGGGGGCCACTTCCATAGGACAAACCGCATTACAGAAATAGCAACGGGTACAACCCCAAACCCCTGCGGTGCCTTGGTTATAAAGTTCTAGACGACCTTCTTGATTACCATCGCGGGAATCTGCTAGGGTGCGCTGCGCTTTTGCTAAAGCGTGGGGACCGACAAAATCGGGATTGACTTGCTTGGCGTTACATTCCGAATAACAGGCCCCGCACATAATGCAGTTACCCATCTGATTGAGATTGGCTCTTTCTTCTGGAGTTTGCAGAAATTCTCGTTCGGGAATGGTGCGTGCTTGACTACTAATATAAGGTTCAACTTTTTCTAAATCGTCCCAAAACGGTTGCATATTGACGATTAAATCCCGGATAATCGGTAAATTCCCCAGAGGAGCGATCGTGATTTCGGGAATTTCTCCGGCATCTTTTTGGCTACAATGGTTTAATTCACTGGCGATATTTTGTTGACAAGCCAAGGCCGAACGACCGTTAATTTTCATCGCACAGCTGCCACAAATTGTATTGCGGCAATTTTTACGAAAGGCCAAAGTTCCATCAAGTTCCCATTTGATGCGATTAAGGCAGTCGAGAATTGTATTTCCCGCCTCCACCTCTAGGGTAAAATTTTCTAGGTAGGGGGTGTCGTTGGGTCGTTGACGCAGAATTTTAAAAGAAACTTCCATACTCGGCACGGGGATGAGGGACTCCTAATACTCAGGATAATCGATGTTAACGGGCCAAAGGGGAGCTAGTAATGGTAATTAATCCTTAAGATTTTCCCCGGTCGGTTGAGCCAAGGGGTGGGTATCTAGGCCTAATGATAGATGGGCAAGTCGCTCGAAAACAGTTTAATCCCCCCAGATTTACTGCTCTGGGTCATTAATTTTTTGCCAACTCCAACCACAAGTATAGTTGCTCAATTCTTTGCTAGGTATAGCTTAAACGGTTTTATGTCCTCACTTTCTCCCCCCTGTTTTCCTCGCACCCGACCAAAAATTCCCAGAGTCTTGGCCAAAAAATTCCTCTCCCCCACAAGGTTTACACTTACTACCTAGTCCGGGGTCTTCTTAGCACGATTGTCATCACCGAACCATCAGTTTTAAAAAATTTATTATTCCCCTCTAGACATTTTTGGCAAGATTTTTGGTATGATCAATTTGTCAGTGTAAACTTAATTGACAGTCAGTCAAAAATCAAGGAACATTAAAAAGTACCATGAGTGACATCTCTCCTACTCCCCTAACCGGGAAAGCTCTACTACAAAAAGTCAAAGAGTTATCCCACTTACCCCGTCGCGAAACGGCAAAACGTTGTGGTTACTACTCTCAAAGTAAAGATGGCCAAGTTCGGGTCAATTTAACCGACTTTTACGATGCTGTTTTGGGTGCAAAAGGGGTTCCTCTCGATCCCGAAGGCACTAAAGATGGCCGCGGCCGCGAACCCACTTTCCGGGTTAGTGTCCATAAAAATGGTCAAATCGTCATCGGTTCCACCTATACCGAACAAATGAACTTGCAGCCCGGCGATGAGTTTGAAATCAAACTTGGCTACAAGCACATCCACCTCAAACAAACGGAATCAGAAGAATCGGTAGAAGCTTAAATAGGTTACGGAGTAGGGATAAGGACAAAAAAAATCGGCAGTCAAAAGGGCTAGTTTTGACAAGACCGACCAAAAAGACAATATAGATTCTTATCCCTAATTCTAACCCCTGACCGCCTCTTTTATCAACTTGAGGGGTTTTCCTTAAGCACTTTTTCTTCTTTTTCGCAACCCCCTAGGGATGGATTTTTGTTGGAGCTAGGCTTTACCAGAGCAAAGTTCCACAGTTATCCTATGCCTAGGGGGTTTGTTTTATGGGTGTTAGGGGTAGGGGGTAGGGAAATGGGGAAATGGGGGGATAGGGAAATTTCAACTAATACCCCAAAACCCCAAAACCCCAAAACCCCAAAACCCCACACCCCACACCCCCACTTCCATAGCACCTAATTGACAATGGACATGGCTGCCTTAATAAAAATTATTATTTTCCTGTTAGTCTGGTTAATTCTCTGGCTGCCGATTGCCATTGGTTTAGGGAGTCGTTTGGGATGGCAACCGCTGCAAGGGACAAAACCTGACCAGAAATTGCCCCTAGTGGCCTCTCTTTACGTTTTGGCTCCCTTAGTTATCTGGGGATTATTGAAGATAGAGGGGAGCAGCCTCCATAATTACGGATTAATTTGGTCATTTTCCCTATTTATCTCCCTAACTAAAGGATTAATCCTGGCAGTGGTGGGATTAGGGATAATTTTTTTCCTAGAGGGGATTTTGGCCTGGGTACATTGGCAGCCCAAAAACCTAACTCGCGCTTTTGCCTTGAGTTTACCCCTGTTGATAGTGGCCCTCTGGGTGGGTATTACCGAGGAATTAATCTTTAGGGGCATCTTTTTGAGTCAATTAAGCCAAGAATACGGTTTTTGGGTGGCGGGAGCCATTTCTAGCCTAATTTTTGCCCTGCTGCATCTGCTTTGGGAACGTCAGCAAACGCTGCCGCAACTACCCGGTTTATTTCTGATGGGGATGGTTCTGGTCTGGGCGCGGGCGATCGATCATGGTAGTTTAGGATTAGCTTGGGGACTTCATAGCGGTTGGGTGTGGGGATTAGCTTTGCTGGACAGTGCCGAATTGATGTCTTACAGCGATTCTGGGTTAGTTTGGGTTAAAGGTATCTATAACCAACCTTTAGCGGGTTTAGCGGGTATTCTCTGCCTCTTGGGGACAGCTTGGGGGTTAAACTTGTTTCAGTAGCCAAAAGCCGGTAAAAGTGCGACCAGAATCATCCGGTTGTATCAGGAGAAAGTGCAAACCTTGGCTTTCCTGTTTGGTTGCTTGATAAACATTGGCTGCCAGGGCCACTTCTTCATCTTCGTAGGTCAGAAAAATCCAACGTTCATTTAGACCCGATTCCAAGACTAAACCGCCCGATCGCCCCCTTTCTGTGGGAATATGATCGATAAATACTGGGTTAATTTCCTCTAACCAACGAGCGATGGCAAGAGATTTTTTACCACCGGTAATAACCACACCGGGGATCATGAGAGTGGAGGCTAAACCCAATTTTAAAGGAGAAAAGGCCTCTGGTAGGGAAAGAATCGGTATTCTGCGATCGCCAAAAAAATTAACTAAATCAACGGCGGGAAAACGAGCAAAACGCCACTCTTGACCTAAAAATTGGTCGGGTAGGGGTTGCGGTGGAGGAGAGTCGATATTGATGGGGATTTGCCGTAATTCTAGCTGTTTTTTCAGAGCGTTAACGTGACGGGTTAACTCAATTTTGATCTGTAAATTTTGACCAGCGAGGAGAAATAAATTGGCGCATTCGGGGCGAAAAACTTGGATAATTTCCGGGGGGGAGACTTGACAAGCTTGCTGTAACTGTTGGGTTAACCAGTCGCTATTAGCTTGGGATTGGGGACAGGAATTTTCATAGATAAGATGACCAAGAGAATCGGAAATTAACAATTGCCAGACTGTGCCAAGAGAAGGAGAAGATGAAGATGAAGATTTATAAAAATCCGCTTGCCAAATAGTCATAATTCAGTCAAAAGCCACCAGTAAAAAGTCAAAAAATGGTCAGGAGTAGAGGTCAACTAAAAATTTTACCCTACCAAGACTTTAAAAATCTAGGAGCGAGACAAAAAAAGCTATATACTAGGGAAAGCTATAGCAAAAAATATTGAGACAATGGAAGAAAATTGGCTAGAAATTGGGACAATAGTAGCACCCCAGGGACTGGAGGGAGAATTGCGAGTTTTATCGGTATCAGATTTTCCCGAACGTTTTCAGAAGCGAGGTATTAGGGGAATACAAAGGCCTCAAGGGGGAAAAATCCGAGAAATTACTCTGCTCAGGGGACGTGAGCTACCGGGCAAAAATGTTTATATTATCAAGTTAGAGGGGGTTGAAAATCGGGAACAGGCCGAAGCTTTGCGCGGATATAAATTATGGGCGAATAAACTGGAAAAACCTCGCCTAAAAGCGGATGAATATCATGTTAGTGAGCTAGTAAACTTAGAAGTTTATCATCACCTGACAGGAGAAAAAATCGGGGTTGTAGTAGATATTTTGTGGGCGGGTAATGACATTTTAGCAGTGCAACTAGAAGCAAATCTAGCCTCCGTCAAGAAAAAAAGTCCATCCTCCGACTCAGAGGCCACGGCCCTGGTCCCCTTTGTCAAAGAAATTGTTCCACTGGTGGATCTGAAAGCGGGACGCATCGAGATTTCGCCACCCCCGGGGTTATTAGAGATCAATTTATCTAGAATGTCGGGATGAAGACCCTCGCTGGCCGAACGAGCCTGGTCGTCTATTGCTCGTTTCTATGACAATTGTAAGAAAAAGGTTAAAGGTAAAAAAGGTTATCCCAAGTTTCAGAAAAATGATCGTTCTGTGGAATATAAAAACTCTGGAGGTCAACTATCGGAGGATAGAAAGAAAATAACTTTCACAGATAAGAAAAATATTGACACGGTTAAACTAAAAGGAACTAGAGACTTAAACTTTGGCGTTGTCAAATGGAAAGATGCTCCGAATCAGCACCGGAACTGAAATTACATTGATAGCAAGGATTGCATGGCATCTTGACAATTAGTGTTTAATGAACGAATAGTGCCGGTAGTTGGGCTTAAGTGGGGAACAAGAG
>NZ_JADBVM010000005.1:0-3858 GCF_020244875.1 Microcystis sp. M44BS1 | reverse complement strand
CCAAGCTTTTCTGGTCGGAACCCCCTAAGCCGAGTTTTCCAGGTGCTGCGCCGTCCACTTGGTTTTCGAGACTGGCCTTTTAATTCTAACGTAAAGCCAACCTAGAACGGCGGGGTTTCAGACCCAAAATTTCCGATGAAAATCGAGACCAAGGACGATCTCATAGAAGAAATTCTCGCTGCATGGAAAGACCGAATCGGTGATGACTACCTGGGTTACAGGGGTCATGTCTATCGAATGTTCAATTTCTGTTTGGCCCTCCATTCCTGCACCGAAGAAGAAAAAACCAAGTTAGCGATCGCCGCCTGCTTTCACGATCTGGGTCTTTGGTCGGCTCATACCGTGGACTACATCCCACCTTCGGTGTTTGAAGTAAAGAGGTACTTATCCGAAACTGGGCGAGAGGAATGGTCTGAGGAAATTGGACTAATGGTCGAGATGCACCATAAGGTTCGCACCTACAAGACAGACCGCTATCCGCTGGTGGAACTATTCAGAAGGGGCGATTTAGTTGATTTCTCCCTTGGTTTCTTTAAGTTCGGCATTCCTCCCGCCTATGTGGGCGAGGTCAAAAAGGCGATTCCAAATAACGGATTTCACCGCTTTCTCATGAAAGGAGCGCGCCAGTGGTTTGCAAAACATCCGTTTAGTCCGCCACCCTTCATGAAGTGGTGATGCGATGTCTGATCCCGTAGGATGGTTTGGCACAGCGTAACCCGTCAAAAACATTGATGATTAAAGGCGATCATTTTTGGGCATGGCCAAATTTTCCTCAACTTGGCGATCGCTTTTGGGGCAGGGGGAGGAGCGATCGCATCTCTCCTAGGATAGAACGCTGATTGCAAAGGATGGTCAGTCAGCCAGATGGTCAACAGCTTACCCGAAAAAGCTAGATTTTGTTACAAAATTTAGTATTACTTGGTGCTGTGTATAGAGAAGTTGCGAATTGTTAACCCTAGCTTTGCTAGGAACGCAAAATATGATATTGTGACACCAAGTCCGTAAAAAACGGCAAGGTTTTCAGTTTTTTAAAACATCAGGTCGCTACATTCTACAGCTATTTTCGCTCAAAAAAACCGATTTTCTAGGCATTTCTATGACTTATCTTGTTGAAAATCCTTCTACAACCTTTTATTCCTATACCGATACGGGGGTCGATCCCCTGAAAACCGCTCACGGAGTTTATATCACGGTTCACGGACATTTTTACCAACCACCGCGAGAAAATCCCTATCTAGACAGAATTGAACGGCAGCCGAGCGCCCATCCCTTCCACAATTGGAATGAACGCATCCATCACGAGTGTTATCGTGCCAATGCTTTTGCGCGTATTTACAATGACCGGGGGGAAGTGATCAAAATAGTTAATAACTACGAATATCTCAGCTTTAACATCGGGGCCACCCTCATGTCATGGATGCAATCCCATGATCCCGAAGTTTATCAACGCATCTTGGCAGCAGATCAAAAAAGTTGTCAACGCTTAAACGGTCATGGTAACGCCATCGCCCAGGTCTATAATCATATCATTCTGCCCCTAGCCAACAAACAGGACAAATACACCCAAATTCGCTGGGGAAAAGCCGATTTTCAGCATCGTTTCGGTCGTGATCCCGAAGGAATGTGGTTAGCGGAAACAGCCATTGATTTAGCCACAGTGACAGCTTTAATCGATGAAGGGATTAAATTCACCATTTTAGCCCCTTCCCAGGCCCTGCGCTGTCGTCCTTTCCCTAGCGACCATGATCCCCATCCCCAATGGCACGCAGTGGCTGGAGGTCAAATCGATCCCACCCGTCCCTATCGCTGTTACATCCCCGATGGTCGTTATCTGGATATTTTCTTCTACGATGGTCCAATTTCTCGCGATATGGGCTTTAATGATGTCCTAGCCAGTAGTGATTTTCTCGTCGGTCGTCTGGGACAAGCAATTAAAGGGGATCATCGTCCCTCCCAGTTAATCAGCGTCGCTACCGATGGGGAAACCTTCGGACACCACAAACAGGGGACAGAGAAGTGTCTTAGCTATGCTTTTACGGAATCTTTCCCTAAAAACGGCTGGACAGTCACCAATTTCGCCCATTATCTCAGTATTTGCCCCCCCACTTGGGAAGTGGAATTAAAACCCGTGACCGCGTGGAGTTGCGTCCATGGCGTAAATCGTTGGCAGGATGACTGTGGTTGCGGGGGAGGGGGAAATTACCAGCAAAAATGGCGTAAACCCCTGCGGGAGTCCCTAAATTGGCTCAGAGATGAGTTGATTAAGGTCTATGAGATTCAGGGACAGGAATTTTTCCGGGATCCTTGGCAGACAAGGGATGACTACATTGCAGTTATTTTAGATCGATCCCCAGACGCGATCGAACATTTCCTCGCCCTGCATCAAAGTCGTACCCTGAGTAAAAGCGAGAAAATCGATGCTTTGCGTTTATTAGAAATGCAAAGACAAGCTTTATTGATGTTTACCAGTTGTGGCTGGTTTTTTGAGGAAATTTCCCGACCTGAAGGTACGCAAATTTTGAGATATGCTGGCCGGGCCCTGGAATTAGCCGGAGAAGTGGCTGGAATTCAATTAGAAATGAATTTCCTCAGTCGTCTAGCTTTCGCTCCCAGTAACGTTAAGTTATATCAAGATGGGGCTGATGTCTATCGACAATTGGTCACTTCTGCGCGGGTGGATTTGGAACGGGTGGCGGCCCATTACGCCATTAGTTCTCTATTTACCAATTATCCCAGTCATCATCGGATTTATTGTTACAATACCCGTCAATTAGATTATCAAAAACAAGCGATCGGGTCTTTAACTTTAGCGGTGGGACAGGTGGAATTAACCTCGGAAATTACCCAAGAAAGTGAACATTTTGTCTTTGCTGTTCTACATTTAGGAGGTTGGGATTTTTACTGCTGCATTCAACCGTTTAACAGTCGGTTAATCTATACCAATCTTAAGGATCATCTCTTTGAATCTTTACAACAGGCCAGTGTTTCGACCATGATTGTAGAAATGGGGCGCGGATTGGGAGAAAACTTCTTTGCTTTACCCCATCTTTTTGCCGATGAAAGACACCGGATCATGCAGAAGGTGACAGCCGAAACTAAAAAACGTCTCGATCAACTATACACCCAAGTTTATCGGGATAATTACGGCATTTTAGCGGCTTTCCAACGGGATGAGCTGCCCGTACCTCAAGAGTTACAGGTAGCGGCCGATATTGCCATTTCTCACCGTTGTTTACAGGTGATTACTGCCCTAGAAAAGGATTTTGAGCATCGGCAAGCGACGGAGAATAATCTCGATCAATTATTTGCTATTGCTAAGGAGGCCAATCATTTACACTGTCAATTAAACATCCCCGAAGCGCGTCAAATCTTAGAAAGTCTGCTCTGGCAATCTCTTGGGAAATTATTACACGATGGCGATCCTTTAACGGCGGAGGAGGATACTCGCTTAATCACCCGTTTAATTGAAGTTAGCCAACAATTAAAGCTAGGATTATCCCTCGATCGCTCTCAGGAATTATACTATTATTACTTCCATGATCGTCTAGTTCCTAATTCTTTGCGGTCTAATTCAATAGATGTTTCCTGTCCCTGGCCGATGACTCAATTAAAATGGTTATTACTATTAGGACAGGTGTTAAAAGTTGATGTGAGTATTTGGCTGTGAAATCAGTCAAAGGGTGGGCAATGCTCACCCTTTGATGATTAAGTGGGTTAGGTGTTGACATCCTCGCCGCCCTAAAAGTGCGGCGATTCCTAAACCTCACGATTTAAGTTTCTGCTTCCACCACCGTCGCATACCACAGTTAAAAAACCATGTACTGTCTTACACAGAGTCCACAGACTTTCGCCCCATTT
>NZ_JADBVM010000049.1:0-29813 GCF_020244875.1 Microcystis sp. M44BS1 | reverse complement strand
TTTCCGAAAGTCCTTGACTTGTTTTAGTTTTTCTATTAAGCTCAACATATATTTGAAAGGTTGGCGGTCACTCCTCATTTTACCTGATAGTGATCGCTTTTACTTTTGATATTCTGATGGGAGAATGAAACAGCCCTACCCGACATCGGGGGGTAGGGGGAATAAATAATCAGTTTTTAATAACCAGATTTAGTATCAGTTCCTCTGAACTTAGATGTTCGGCTAAGTAAGCTTTCTTGAGCATTTTATCTCCTTGTCTTTACTCGTTTTATTATATAGCGTTTCCCAATCTCATGAGGTACACAAAAATCTTAACTCCTGACTCCTCAAAACCTAAGACTCTGTACCTCACAACTAGGGAAATTGCTATAACAGGATTTGGTATTAGAAGACAAAACAGGATAGACTTTTCTCTAGTCCGATCGATTTTGGGGACAATGAAGAATTTATTGGCGATTTTTAGCAAGGAATTAAGCTCTTGGTTTCGGCGCTGTTGGTTAGCGGTACTATTAACCGGCAGGGTTTTTTACTTCCTATTCACGCGCCAACCCGATTGGCGCGTCACCCAAGAACAAATGGTGGCAGCCGGGCCTGCTTCCCTGATTATTGCCATGATCACGGCCGCGGTGATCGGGATGATCTTTACTATCCAAGTGGCCCGGGAGTTCCAAGCCTTGGGTGCTGGCAGTATGGTGGGGGGAATTTTGGCCCTTGCTCTCGGTCGGGAACTCTGTCCGATTATGATGGCGATCGTGGTAGCCGGTCGGGTAGGATCAGCTTTTGCGGCGGAAATCGGTACCATGAAGGTGACAGAGCAGATCGACGCACTCTATATGCTCAAAACCGATCCCGTGGAATATCTGGTGCTGCCCCGTTTAATTGCTTGTTGTCTTATGGTTCCCGCTTTGAGTATTATGGCGTTGCTGATCGGTTTAGGTAGCGGTTTGCTGGTCGGCCAAAGTTTATACGGGATTGCTAATTCAGTTTTTCTCGACTCGGTTCGCGGTTTCCTGCGCGTGGGAGATGTGCTGAGTGGACCGGTTAAAGGGTTGGTTTTTGGGGCTTTAATCGCGATTATCGGCTGTAATTGGGGTTTAACGACCGATGGCGGTGCTAAGGGAGTCGGCCAAGCTACGACCGCGGCCGTAGTCACTATGCTCTTAGCGATTTTTGTATCTAATCTGCTGATGACTTGGATCTTGTTCCAAGGATCTGGCAATAGTTCGGTTTTGTTTGGACAGTAATTTCAGTTAAAAACTGTCATTTTCTCGCCATTGTTCTAATACTAAATCCAGTTATTAAAGACTGATTATTTATTCCTCCTACCCCCCCGATGTCGGGGGGCAGGGGGGGTTGCCTCTTGCCCCCGCCCCCCCCCGATGTCGTAGGGTTGATTCATGAATCAACCCTACCCCTACCCCCACGAAAAACTTTTTGCCGCAAACCCTAGCTAACTTAACAATACCCAGTTCACCAAAACTACCCCTGCACCACCTGTTTAAGGGTGGTAAAGGTTTCTAGGTTGATTAACCCCCGGCGCTGGCCTTTTTGGTTGGAAATGCCCAAAAACACCGATTCTCCCTGTTTGGGATTGCGATCAAATCGGGGTGAAGAATTGATATAAACTAAAGCACTATCGGACTCCATGGCGAATTGACGACTTTCTCGATAGGATTCGGTGACAATACAATCCGCGTGACCGCTACTATACTTATTAATCCAAGCGATCGCATCAGTGAGGGTATCCACTAACCTAAAGGCCACCGTTTTTTCTAAATAGGGTCTTTGCCAATCATTATCGGTAGCAATGGTTAAATGTTCGGGAAAATCCGCCGCTAATCGGGTATCTCCCCGCAATTTAAAGCCTTTTTCCTGCAAACTTTTAAACAAACGACTTAAAGTTGAAGAATTGTGATGGGGACTAATTAAAACTTTTTCGATCGCATTAACCGGATCGGGTATGCTGCCATGACTATCGATAATTACCTGACGAGCTAACTCCAAATCGCCACTAGGAGACCAATACAAATAACAGTTTCCCATGGCCGCACGCAAAACGGGAACCGTGGCCAATTGACTCACCTGACCGATTAAACTAGGGCGACCGTAGGGAATAATCAAATTAACATAATTTTCCTGGGTCACTAACTCCTCTAGGGAGGGACTACAATCACAGGGTAAACCACTCACACAATCCACCGGTAAACCCACATCTTCCAATGCTTCTTGGATAATTTCCGTAATCACTCCATCGGAATGACTAGAGGCATTGGAACCGCGAATAATCAAACTATTGCCACTTTTTAGGGAAAATCCCGCCGCTACCATCGCTAATTCGGGAAAACCTTCATAGACTAAGGCAATCACTCCTAAAGGCATTCTTTGGCAATAGGTTTGGGACGGATTAAGTTGATAGGCCGCGTTAATTACCTGTTGCAGCGGATCCGATGCTTCCGCTAGTTGTTGCAATACCTCCACCGTCGTCTCTAAACGTTCGGGAGTTAACCGTAACCAGCGAATCATTTGTTCTGAGACGGCCATCTCTCGACTGACTTCTAAATCGAGGGTATTGGCTTCTAAAATGCGATCAAAGCCAGTTTTAATGGCATTAGCGATCGCGATTACCCCGCGATTTCTTTCGTTGCCATTGAATTGACCTAGATACAGAAAAGCATTGTATGCTTGCTTAAAGATCGTCGGGGGGGTTTTGGGGGAACTTTCGATCATAGATTCTTGTCTAGCGTCGATAGGCTAACCAAAAGATGAATGCGGGCAAAATAACTAATAGCATAACTAGAATTGCCCCAAAAATCACGCTTACCCCCGGCGGTGATTTTAAAATTAAGGGTAGCCAAACGACCGATAATAACAGAATTATCCCCACCATCAGGGGTAATACCTCTTGTCCAAGGCGCTGATTGGTACTCACCCAACGAAATCCCGTCCAGCGCCAACTGCGTTTATAGGGATAGTGGGGGGCTAATTGTTCGATAATTTGACCGTTTTCCTGTAGCACAAATATCTGTTGACAGCGATCGCAGCCAAAGGCATCGGTCAATAAAATCGGGCATAATGTGCCTTTCCGACGACAGGGACAAGGATAGTCTTGGTGTTGGTCGATTTTGGTATATTTATGCGGTCGCACAAGCTAATTTTTTGTTTATAAATGGTTGTTTTTAGTCGCTCGTGGTCAATAGCTAAGGGATTCAATGGTTGCCCCAAATCCTCAACCCTATTGCACACGGATAATTCCCATCTTAAGGTATATCCCTAAATTATTCATCCTGACCTTAAGGTATATTTCAAGATTTTTCTAAGCGGGCAACGCGATTCGAACGCGCGACATTCACCTTGGCAAGGTGACGCTCTACCACTGAGCTATGCCCGCAAGCCGTTTTTTTACACTTCCCTAAGTATGCCAAATCTCAGAGCATTTGTCAAGTGGTTTGGAGCATTTTTTGACAATGATTCATCTTCTGGCAAATCCCCCAAACCGGTAATAGCTTCGAGAACCACTTCTATCTTAGCCTGTAGTCGGTTGAACTGATGTTCCAAACGATCAAAGCGCTTGTCAATGGCGGCGAATTTTTCATCCACTGCGGCGAATTTTTCATCTATATGCCGTTCCATAGCGTCAAAAGCTGCCGTAATCCGCCCCTCTGGTTCTAAATCTAATTCCAGAGTCTTGATTCTCTCGACAGCGTTGACTAATTGCCGTCTGAGTTGGTTAATATATTTGTTCTGTTCAGCTTCGCTCATCAGTGGAACTCCGGGAGTGGGGACAACTAAAATCCTAAATGCTGGGGGAATTTTCTTAGCCTTCCATCAGTGCCTGTTGGGGATTATTTTGCAATAATTCTAGGGGTTTATCTTCATCCCGGGGGCGCAATTGACGCATGAGACTAGCCATTTCTAGGGCAGATAGGCCATAATTCCAGCCCAAATTACTTTTAATACCGGCCCGTTCGAGGGCCTGTTGTAGAGTATCAGTGGTGAGAATACCGAAGACAACGGGAACACCTGTCTGAAAAGCAGCCGCAGCGATGCCTTTAGCAGCCTCGGCAGCAACGTAGTCAAAATGGGGCGTTTGGCCGCGAATAATTGCCCCTAGACAAATAACGGCATCGTAACGGTGGGAAAGGGCGACTTGACGGGCTACCATTGGCACTTCAAAGCTACCGGGTACCCAGATATAATCCACTTGCGTACCGTCGGGATTAACATCAACCCCGTGACGCTTGAGACAGTCTTGACAGCCTGATAACAGTTTATCAGTGACCAGATCATTAAAACGACCAATCACGATCGCAAAGCGCCAAGAGGATATATCCTCGGTAAAATTTCCCTCAAAAACAGTCATAGGTAGAAGGGGATAGGAGTGGGAATTATGAATTATGAATTGGGGAGTGGGGAAGTGGGGAAGTGGGGAAGTGGGGAAGTGGGGAAGTGGGGAAGTGGGGAAGTGGGGAAGTGGGGGAAGCTGTCTCATCACTCTATCACCCCAAAACCCTATCACCCTACCTCCTCCTGACTCCCGTTCCCCTGATCGAAACTAAATCACTAAAAAGTTTAAAATAGCGACGGCAACAACTAAAATCGCCCAAATTGCCGAACCTACATAGAGAAGGGGTTTCGATTGGTCCCAGTTTTGGGGGGAAGCATAGGCAACGGGGACACCAATCACCATCAGCAAGGAAAATAAAACTAGGGCAATGAGAAAAAATTGAAAGACAATAGACATGATTGGGTTCTCCTAAAACACTTGATATTAGATAATTCTCCCTGATATACTACCGTTCTCCAGAGTTATAGACAACTGAAGTTTTGGAAGGACTTGTTAAATGAGTGGTTTACTTCCGCTCAAAGAATAAGGACATCCAAGGTCTAAACGGCAAGACCTTTAGTTCATAGCCACAAGGCATTTGAACTTACTTTTGCACATATCCTAATTGACTACCTCGCTTGAAAGATCAACATCTTCGCTACTACCATATTTTTGAACCATTTAGGTTATGGATTTACGGGTTGCTTGCGCCCATCTTCAAGGTCATCGGCTCTCGGATGTATCCTGATTTTACCTCTTTTGGCGCAACTTACTCTCGCAGTTTTCAACCCTACCAAGTTTTGTTACTTAATGGAAATAAGAGATAGGGATTAGGGGATAGGTGGTGGGGAAATGGGGAAATTCAACTAATGCCCCAAAACCCTAAAACCCCAAAACCCCCAACCCCTAAACCCCAACCCCTAAAACCCCAAAAAAAACTATGGATTTAATTTTATGTCATCAAACGGCGGATTTTGACGCTTTGGGGGCAGCGGTGGGTTTATCGTTGCTGAAAGCGGGTAGTCGCATTGTGTTAACGGGGGGAGCGCACCCGACGGTGAGGGAATTTTTGGCCCTGCATCGGGATGAATTCGCTTTAATTGAACTGCGTAGTGTCAATCCGGCCCGTATTCGCTCTTTAATTATCGTTGATAATCAGTGGCGAGAGCGTCTGGGAAAAGCCTCCCAGTGGCTCGATTTAGGGCATTTACAGGCGATCGAATTGTATGATCATCATTTAGATAGTGAAAGCGATATTCATGCCTCTAGCGTCCATTTAGAAGCAGTGGGAGCCACCACGACTTTAATTGTCGAAGCTTTACAAAAAGCCCACATTCAACCAAACTCGATGGCAGCGACGGTAATGGCACTCGGTATTCACGTTGACACGGGTTCCCTGACTTTTGCCGGTAGTACCCCCAGGGATGCCTATGCTTTGGCTTGGTTAATGACCTGTGCTGCTAACATTAAAACGATCGCCCAATACTGTCAACCGAGTTTTTCCCCGCGCTTACAGGAGTTATTTAGCCTTGCTTGGGAAAATCTAGAGATTAAAACGATTTATGACCGTAAAATCGCCCACGTTCTTCTCCATACTGCCGATTTTATCCCGGGTTTGTCTAGTGTGGCCGAGCGCCTACTGGAATTATCCGATAGTGATGCGCTACTTTTTGGCCATAGTTATAGTAAAGACGAGGAAGATAATTCCCGACAGCGTTTAACTGTGATTGGTCGCTCTAGAATCGATGGGGTGAATCTATATCAGCTTTTTTCCCCCTATAACGGCGGTGGTCATGCTCAGGCCGCTTCGGTGAGTTTTCGCGATGTTCAGCCAGTTCAACAGTTAAACCAACTGCTGGGGGACTTAATTGCTCAAATTCCTCCTTCTCCCACTGCTAGGGATTTAATGTCTTCCCCAGTGCGAACAATTCGTCCCGATACTTCCATATCTCAAGCCGAGCGCATCCTTTTTCGTTACGGCCATTCGGGGTTATCGGTGGTAGATGAGCAGGATCGCTTAGTTGGAGTGATTTCTCGTCGTGACCTCGATTTAGCTCTCCATCACGGCTTTTCTCGCTCTCCTGTGAAGGGATACATGACTTGTAATCCGAAAACTATTACCCCCGACACTTCTCTTCAGGAAATCGAGTCGCTGATGGTAACGTATGATTTAGGGCGTTTACCTGTACTAGAAAATGGGCAGTTAGTCGGTATCGTCACTCGTACAGATGTATTAAGACAGATTCATCAAAATGAGCGGGTGCGTTTTGAAGGGGTTGCTTTGGTTTCCTGTCTTTTACCGACGATTAAAGAGCGTTTAGAGTCGATTTTATGGTCATTTCTGCAAGCTGCCGCCGCTGCCGCTCAAAAACGCGGTTGGCATCTCTATCTGGTTGGGGGTGCAGTGCGGGATTTATTATTAGCCACAGAAAGGGATACTTTACTGTTACAGGATATCGATTTAGTGGTGGATGGCTGCCATCGTGCCGCCGGTGTGGGTGCGGGGGTAGAATTGGCTAATTGTTTACGCGAAATTTATCCGGGGGCCCGGTTATCGATTCACGGGGAATTTCAGACGGCGGCTTTGTTATGGCACAAAGATGAGCGTTTTGGCTCGTTATGGGTGGATATCGCCACGGCACGCACGGAATTCTATCCCTATCCTGCCAGTAATCCCCAAGTGGAGGCTAGTTCGATTCGACAGGATTTGTATAGAAGGGATTTTACAATTAATGCTCTGGCAATTCGCCTAACTTCGCCGAAAGAGGGGGAATTACTCGACTTTTTTGGCGGTATGTTGGATTTACGCGCCCAAGAAATCCGGGTTCTCCACGCTAATAGTTTTATTGAGGATCCGACGCGCATCTATCGAGCGGTGCGTTTTGCCACTCGGTTAGGATTTGTTATTGAACCCTTGACAGAAAGCTATATTAGGTATGCGATCGAAAGTGGAGTTTATGAGCGCTCACGGCAACAAAATCAGAATGCACCCGCTTTACAGTCCCGTTTAAAAGCGGAGTTGAATTATATTTTAGAGGCGGATTACTGGGAAAGTGCCTTAGAAAAGTTGGCCGATTTGGGGGCTTTGCACTGTTTACACGGGGATTTAAGTTTAAATCGGGCTTTATGGCGACAATTGCGCTGTCTCAGTCGTTGGTTAGATTGTTTAAGTCTGGAATTGCCGGTAAATGCTTGGTTAATGCGGTTGGAATTATTAATCGCTTCTCTGGCTGTGGGGGCAAGAATAGCGATCGCTAATAATTTACAATTGCCCAAAGATACTGTGGAGCGTTTACAAAAACTAGAAGTTATGGAAAAGGAGATTAGCAATAATTTTGCTTATGATCGACCCGTCAGTCACATTGTCAGCTTTTTCAATGGTTATCAGGTTCCTAGTTTGTTACTGGTGGCGGTGAGGAGTCAGACTAGGATTCGGGGTTTAATCTGGCAATATTTAACTAAATGGTCGCAGATTGAGGCTCCTATCGACGGCAATGACCTTAAAGCTTTGGGTTATCAACCCGGTCCCCAGTTTAAACTATTACTTGCGGCGGTGTTGGGGGCGACTTTAGATGGAATAGTCAGCAATAAAAGCGAGGCTATGGCTTTTATTGCTAGTTTAACTAAGTCAGCAGATTAGGTATCGGCTGCCCCTTCATTTTCCGAAGATTGTCTTTGATCGCTGGAATAACCGCCTCTACCTCCTCTGGTGGTGGTACGATTAGAGGCAGCCCGGAATTGACGAGCGTAGGCGCGATTGCGTTCAGCTTTTTCTTTTTTCAAATTACGACGTTTGGCCACAAGAATCTCCTTGGGATATTAGATAGACAAGCGGGGAAACGAGCGATCGCTCCCCCTATTGACATTGACACTCTCCGCCCTAAAAGTGCGGAGATTCTTGGGCTGAATCCTGCCTCCACTAGCAACGCTAATTTTGGTCTTACGGTTTCATGTCTAGTCCGACTACACCGATAAGGCAAGCACTCTTATGGACTACTCCCCAAGCGTAAATTTCTGTGTGTCCCACAGTATTTAATTGTTTTGCGTTCTTACAGTTTGGACTTAATTGAACACCATTGACTGTTAGAAATTTTGAGATCACGGAGTAGGACGTTTAACCTGTTTCCTCACGTTCTCACGCTCGGAACCACCGACAAACATTCTCGCACAAAGCCGTCCTTTTAGGACGGGGTTTTCAACCCAAATTTCCGATAACCTAGAATGGTTACGATCAGGGATTAGTAGCGACGCTCCCGATTGCGATTGCCACCAGCGAAGGAAGATCTGGGTTCTTTTTCACGAGCTTGATTGACTTTTAATTCTCGTCCCATCCATTGAGCGCCGTCAAGAGCGGCAATAGCGGCCGATTCTTGCTCTGGGGTTTCCATTTCCACGAAAGCGAACCCGCGTTTTCTTCCCGTTTCCCGCTCCATGGGAAAGTGAACGCGCTTAATTGTACCATATTCGGTAAAAACTTCGACTACGTCGTTTTGGTCAACCTCGAAGGGGAGATTACCAACATAAATTGACATAAAAACTATCCTTGCACAGATAAAAACAACAGATTTGTAGAGAACCAAGATTTCGGGAACTAGCTGAACCAATACTAAACAGAAACGCTTTGACCATTAATACTGACAACGAGCCGCAGTGCCGACTTTTATTCTCGACTTCCATCGTAGCACATAGCTATTAGCTTTGATTGATTCTGCCTCTCCCGCCACCCGAGCAGATAAACTAGACTAGAATGCTGCCCTAGAAAATGCCCTAATTATGAGTTTATCCCCCCATCCGATCGAAACTGCCCTAAAAACCTTAGCAGGGAAAGCGGAAAATTCCATCGAAGAAACAACAACCCTAGAAGACTTGGAACAGCTAAGGGTGAATTATCTGGGTAAGAAAGGAGAATTATCGCAGATTTTACGCGAAATGGGCAAATTAAGCCCCGAAGATAGACCGCGCCTCGGTGCGATCGCTAATGAGGTCAAAGAATTAGTACAATCGCTGCTGGAATCCCGGCGAGAAAGTCTAAATAATGCCCAAATTCAAGCGAAATTAGCGGCGGAAACCCTCGATGTCACCCTACCTGCTCTTAGCCGTCCTTTAGGGCGAATTCACCCCTTAAATAGCACAGTTGATCGCATGATCGATATTTTCGTCGGTCTGGGTTACAGCATCGCCACTGGGCCGCAGGTAGAAAGCGATTATTATAATTTTGAGGCTTTAAATATCCCTGCTGACCATCCGGCCCGGGATATGCAGGATACTTTTTTCTTGAGGGATGGTCGTTTATTGCGGACCCATACCTCCCCGGTCCAAATTCGCTACATGGAAAGTCACGAACCCCCGATTCGGATTGTGGCCCCGGGCCGGGTTTATCGTCGCGATACCGTGGATGCAACCCATTCCGCGGTTTTCCATCAAGTGGAATTATTAGCGGTGGACCGGGGATTAACTTTTACGGATTTGAAAGGAACAATTAAAGAATTTCTTAAGCAAATGTTTGGGGCCGATTTACCAGTTAAATTCCGCGCTTCCTACTTCCCTTTTACCGAACCCTCGGCCGAGGTAGATGTACAGTGGAAAGGCAAATGGTTGGAGGTGATGGGCTGTGGTATGGTGGATCCCAATGTCTTAAAAGCAGTCGGTTATGACCCCCAACTCTATACGGGTTTTGCTGCTGGTTTTGGCGTGGAAAGATTTGCTATGGTATTACATGAGATAGACGATATTCGCCGTTGTTATAATAGCGATATCCGCTTTCTCCGACAATTTTAGGGGGATAAACCCGATGGTCATGAGTGAAGATTTAACCAAAAAAAGACTCCTATCCGTGGCTTGTCACGCTTCGATCTTTTTGAGTGCTACGCTGGTATCGGTGGGGATTCCCTTAGCTATTTATTTCATTTCTGATGATGGAACGGTGAAGGAAAACGCCAAAGAAGCTTTAAACTTTCACCTGAATATGTGGTTATACTACCTAATTGCCGGGATTCTAATTTGGGTTTTAATCGGTTATTTGCTCTTACCGATTCTTGCTGTGGTGAATATTGTTCTCCCCATTCTTGCTATTCTGCAAGTCTGGAACGATGCTTATAAGGTTTTCCGTTATCCTTTTATTTTCCGGGTTCTGTAATTAATGATTGGGGTTGAACAGATTTCAACCCTTTTTAGTCCTATTCCCACTAGAAAAATAGCCTCTGGAGTTTATGACTAAAATTGTCATCATCGGTGCGGGGATAGTGGGGGCCACCATTGCCTACGAATTAAGCGCCATCGAAGGATTAGAAATTACCCTCATCGATGAAAAAAAACCGGGACAAGGAGCAACCGGGGCAGCTTTAGGGATTTTAATGGGGATTATCAGCCATAAAACTAAAGGTAGAGCCTGGAAACTGCGGCAAGAAAGTTTAAAACGTTACGAAACCCTCCTTCCTGAGCTAGAATCCCTCACCGGACTGACTATTCCCTGTTACCGTGATGGCATTGTCCTCCTGCGATCGAGTGCCGAAGACGAAGAAAATTGGCGCAAGTTAGCCCAAATCCGCCAAGAACAGGGATATTGTCTAGAAATCTGGGATAAAGAGACTTTAAACCAAAAATGTCCCCAAGTGGCCAGCGAGCATCTCCAGGGTGCCATCTATTCTCCCAGGGATCATCAAATTAATCCGGTCCTGCTCACGGAGGCTCTCGTCGCTGCTGCGGCAAGAAGGGGGGTTAAATGTCAATTTGGGGTAAAAGTTGAAAATTTCGGGAAGACAGAGCTTCATGGCTCTAATTTGAGGCAATGTACCCAGGTTTATAGTTCCAATGGTATAGAGGAAAGCGACTTTTTGATTCTTTCTGCGGGAATCGGTTCCACTGCTTTAACTGAAACTCTTAGCCATCCAGTGGAGATTCGACCAGTTTTAGGGCAAGCTTTGCAGATAAAATTGACGCAGCCCTTAGAAAGTTCCGATTTTAAGCCGATTTTAACGGGAAATGACCTGCATATTCTGCCTTTGGCTGGAGCGGAATACTGGATTGGAGCAACGGTGGAATTTATGGACGAAAAGGGCGAAATTATCCCCGATACTGCTCTGTTAGAGCAAGTGTATCAAAAAGCGATCGCTTTTTGTCCCTCTTTGGCTGCGGGTGCGATCGTGCGTACTTGGTCTGGTAAGCGACCGCGACCGGAGAAAAAATCCGCTCCCATCATCGAATATTTGCCCGGATACGATAACGTTATTCTGGCCTCGGGACACTACCGCAACGGGGTTTTATTGGCCCCTGCTACCGCTCAAATGGTCAGGGAAATGTTAAGTGGTAAGTTAGGTATCGATCGCTAAATTAGTGGCTTGCCGATGTAGTCCCCTTAATCTCTCGGATTTGAGGAGCGGGTGTTTACTCATCTTGCGCTGATAGGAAATGCGATCGAGATACTGTTCGATAAGCTTGTTGAGGATGGTTCCTTAGTTGGGGGTGTTTAAGCTCCAGCAATCTCTCATCTATCATCGGGTTGACATAGTGATTACGAATAGTATCAGGTTCTCTTCCGAGCAGTTGAGCTAATGTTCCGAGGGGTAGATATTGTTGGGAGCATAGTTCAAGAATCACTTTTCGTACCGAGTCTTTACTAATGCGGCCTTTTCTGCGTATGGGTTCAGCAATTGCCTCTAACTGTTGGTAATGTTCGGAGCTTGGTGGGTAATGTTCGGAGCTTGGTGGGTAATGTTCGGAGCTTGGTGGGTAATGTTCGGAGCTTGGTGGGTAATGTTCGGAGCTTGGTAATAGAGAAAGTTGCGCTGAAAAATTCTGGTTCGGTAGGGTGTAGCGTGTTCCCCGACACTTACCTGACTGGTGTAACCAGCCATTTTGAACTAAATTACGAAGGCGTTCGCTAATATCTCTGGGATGTTCTGATCGATAACGCTGAATGTCAGTATTACTAATTTCCTCAAACTGATGCGCTAATACTAATATTATCCTATCAAGATCACCTAACTGACGGTAAGCATCCCCGATAATCCTTTTTAATTCCACTTCAACTGCTTCGGGAATAAAACTTGTCATCGGTAAATTAACAGATGTAACTTCTAGGTCAAGTTTTTCCGAAACTAGGGGACTCAACCATTGTTGTTCTTTCCAAGCACGAAGAATTTTCCCAAATCCAGAGCCAGCTTTTTCACCTAATCCGAGCATTTGAAACATTTTTTGTAGATGAGGATTACGAGGATCGCTAGTACCGCCTTCATAGAGACGCTGTAGGGGAATTCTCAGACGACCGGGATTAGAAAACAGATAGCCATCGATAGATTTTA
Organism: Microcystis sp. M44BS1; assembly: GCF_020244875.1. Lineage (NCBI taxonomy): Bacteria > Bacillati > Cyanobacteriota > Cyanophyceae > Chroococcales > Microcystaceae > Microcystis > Microcystis sp. M44BS1. The sequence continues at coordinate 17,189 of NZ_JADBVM010000049.1, read as the reverse complement.
CCACCTTTATAGGCCGTGACGACTGGTGATCGGCGTGGATTAAAGTATTAACTAAAGCCTCTCTTAAAGCTTCATGAACATGGGTTTCATCTTTACGAACGGCATCTTTGTCTAATTGAAAAGGAACATCTAAATTATTAATTAATCTGCCATAAACACGATAATAAGAGTTAAGTAAATTAGCTTCCCATTTACCATCAAGAGTTAAGCGATATGTCCATCTTTTTTCAGGATCGTCAGAGAATTTTTCCTGATAGTCGAGACTATAATGGGGGAAAGCATCTAAAATACTGCGTTCTCGTCCAAACATGAGTAAACCCGCTACAGTTAATCCTTCTTTGCTAGAATTTCTATCTCGTCGCCATCCTCCTAACTGATGGAGTAATTGTTGATCATTGTATGCTAACCAAGGATGATCGGGTTCGCGATTGCTGAACCGTTGGCGAAATACTTTCAGAGTATCAGGATCAATATCGTTGAGATTAAAATTATCTAAAACTTGAAAATCTTGAGGTTCATTGCTGGCATCGCGAAACATTTGCTCTATTTCCTCCTTATGACAGCGATAATCTCCCTCATAATTTCGCTTATATGTACCAGTCATTGGGTTATTGTTAATATATACAGGACGCTGAGTTCGGGTAGCTCTAGGAATATGAATAATGAGAAGCTGATATTCATTAATCTTTTTAACTTCTACGTCTGAATTAGAACAGATAGATATATTCAGTTTTTGTCGGTTGTTGTGGTTATCCCAAAACTCTTGTTGAAGATTTTTAGGGTTACGCACTCCTGTAATTTCTAATCTAGGTTTTTTTTCGCTAACACCCAAAATAATGTAACCGCCATCGGTATTAGCGAAAGCTGAAAGAGTTTCCCAAATGTCTTTTGGCAAGCCTCCCTCGGCTGATTTAAACTCATATTCTTGGTCTTCTCCAATATCAATTTGCTGCAGTAGTGTGTCAATTTCCATGCTAAAATTCGGCGATAAATTTATGGATGCAGTTTTTGCTGTGAAAATGAGCAACTAGCCTGAGTTCGAGGTCGGCTAAAACTCTGAGACTATCTTCGACTGAAAGTTCGATGTAGAAGTCATGGTAAAAGATACTTAAACAAAACTGATCTTAAATCGCCAATTCAAAAATGAAACGCACGACTCCTTAAGAGTTGACAGAGAAAGGCTCATGAGGTATTGTCGGATCAATGCAACAACAAATCCCAAAAACTAAGCTACCAACATCTTAACATAGAACAAAGAAACTTACTCTACCAACCTAGTCAAGAGGGAAATTTATCTCAACGGCAAATGGCCGTCTTGCTCGGATGTCATCAAAGCACGACCAAACCGATAATTAAGAAGTAATCAAAGTTCCCTCGGATGTTATCTAGCCGATGACCCTATCTGAACAAGAAAGACAACAACTCTGTGACACTGCTCGGGAAGTGGCGAAACTTTCCTATTCTCCCTATTCCCGTTTTCGAGTGGGGGCAGCGGTCTTGACAAATAAAAAGATTTATGCTGGTACTAATGTAGAGAACGCGAGTTATGGCTTGAGTTTGTGCGCGGAAAGGGCAACTTTAGCGCAAATAATCGCAGCGGGCGATCGAGAAATACGGGCGATCGCTATAGCCTGTATCGATGGGAAGGATGATATTAGTCAGTTAACTCCCTGCGGAGCCTGTCGTCAATGGATAGCCGAATTAGCACCGCAAGCGGAGATTATTATCTGTGGAACTCAGCAAAATTATTGTTTTAATCTCTCGGATTTACTGCCTTTTTCCTTTGGTTTTTAACTGTGGGTAAAGTATAGGGTTTAAGGTGCTACAACGCTATCGCCTTGAGGCACTTTTGACTATTTAGCAATCGTTTTAATCTTCGGCTACCTCTGAATTTTTAGCCGCTGCCGTTGGAGCAAGAGCCTGATTATCTCGCATCACTCTAATTAAGAATCGTAGTGCCTCATTAACTGCATCAGCACTAGGAAACATTTCTGCGACATCAGGTTCTAACCGTACAGTAACTCCAGCAAAACTTTTTCTTCCAGGGCCTAACTTTCTGACTCGAAGGCTCTTGAAGTCATACTCTGCGCGTAAATCATCTTCCATTCCTGACTTATCCCTGTTCATAGGTTTCTCGCTCGGTTTTTGTCACTTCTCTTGCGCTAATGAGGCGTATTAAGTTACCCCTTTCGGTATAGGATATAATCAACAATCGTCCTCGGTTTGACTGTCCAACGAGAAGATAACGATCCTCATCTTCAGAATGCTCTGGATCGTAGAAGTCAACATAGAGAGGATCATCAAAAACAGTTTTTGCCTCCTCAAATGAGACTTCGTGCTTTGATAGATTGCGTTCTGCCTTATTTTTATCCCAGTCAAACTGCATAAAGCCATTATACTGCTACTCACTGAAACTGATGGCACATTTTTGATATGTTTTGTCTATTACTTGAACGGGATATATTCAACTGTATTGAGCCATTCGTCAGGTTCAGAAGCCTTAGCAATCAATTCTAAATCCTTGACAAATTGACCAATAGTGCCTCCAAGTTGATGACCAAAAATTAAACCTGAAAACGGTTTGCCTGTTAGTTGCCAAGTTTCCGCTAAAACTCTAAAGCGAATGTCTTGGGTAAAGAGAATGCGCTTAAGCTCAGTTACTCTTAGCAAAAGTTGATCATCAGGTAGTTGTTCGGTTCCGTCTTCAAATGCTGTTAATACATCTATGCCTCGGCGACGCAACTGTTCGGTAATTGCCTGGGGAACGTGAACATCCATGTACAAAGCAATAGTCATTTACAGTAGCCCTTTGGCTTTCATACGAATATAAAAAGGCGACTTGGCAGCTTGATTAGTCATATTTTCTTGTACTTGTTGCCATTCCATTGTGATTTCTTGGTCAATTTCTTCTTGATGGTCAAAATAGTAACCCATGGCTGCATGAGCTTCGGCTAGGGTTAAATAAAGGTGTTGACGACAGATTTCTTCTACAGACCAACCATAGGCGATGTAGTCCATGACAATTTGAGCAACGCGGATACGCGGTAATCTTTGTAAATGTGCGGGTTGGTCGTCACTTTTTTCTATGTGTGGATAGGATAGAGCTAACATAGGGCCTCTAGTTAATTGACTTGACCTATTCTAACAGTTTTAGGCGTTGCTGAATCAAGATATGAATGCTAATTGTGCATCCTATCCACAACCAACGCTGAGGACTAGGTTTGAAAAATTGTCTAGGGGACAATTCATACTTAAAATCAGCAAAGCCGTTTCCCGTTCAAGAGACGCATTACACTTAGTTAATATACTACAAGCTCGGCACAGTATTAGGCAGCGCCTTCGGTATTGTACTGAAAACGTCTAACTGATAACTGTTATTAGTCAGTTCACCCTCGTACACTGGACGAATCTATATCTACATACCAGAAATTCTTAAGATATTTTCCCATCGCTCTAGAGTGTATCAGATTTATTTGAAATGACTATAATCTTTGAATACCGCTTAATTATCTCCTCCCGTAGCGACATTTTTAAATCTTTCTTGGGCAGCAGAAAAAGCCTCTTTCATCACCCTTTGAATCCTCTTAGGATCGGGTTTTTTACCCCCCATTAAATCGCCAAAATAGACACAAGCACCCTCTCCTAGGGCCCAGGTATAGGCAGCGGACCAAGAAGCGGCGATGACACTGCCAAAACCGGGGATAAATTTCACCAATTCCCGACCGATGGCCTGGGCCAAAAAGCCGCCAGCGATCGCACTGACAATTCCACCGGCTTGGGATGGGGTTAAGACTTGACCGTATAATTTACCTAAAACCCCCACCATTGACACTTGTAGGGCGGTTAACACGGGCATAGTCGCGAAGGGTAAGGGAATCGCCGCCAAGGTTCCCGCTATGACGGAAAAGGCTAACATATAGCGTCGGGCCACGTCCCGATAGAGATGGCCTAATTTATCGCTGGTTTCCCGATCTAAAAGTTGGTGGATGGTGTTAGCCTCGGCTTTTGGCAATAAATCAGCTAAATTGTCTCTAAATGCCTCTAAACCGTAAAAAACGGGGTTGTAACCGTCTTCCTCTAGGGTGAAATCGATTAGCACAGAATTGTCGTATAAATCCTTAAAAGTTTCTTTAATTTCTTGATAGGCGCGATTGATATCCTCGAAATCAGGAGGATAAGGGGGATGATCGGCGGTATTAGGAGGATAAAGCTGATGAAGGCAGGTTACAGCCAGTAAACAGGGGATTTTAGGGTATTTTTGCCGCAGTTGTTTGGTAATTTCCAGAAGGCTATCGGTGGCAAAATCATCAATTTTTACCGTCAGGATAAAAACCTGGGCGCGTCCCGTGTTTTCGGCTAAATCTGCCAATAATTCCGCGATTACCGTGTCTGTGTGTTGATAGGCATCCCCTAACCCCACCGTATCGGTAAAAATCAACAGGGGTAAATCTTCTGCGGGGTAGGTGTAGCGCTGGGTGTTTTGGGTGTGGGGACGGAAACCTTGCCCGACTATTTCCGACGAAACTCCCGTTATTCCCCGAATAATCGAACTTTTTCCCGTTTGCGGTTTACCGATTAATAGCGCCTCGGTGGTGGGTAATTCTTGACGGACTTTTTCTAAAATTTCCGCTACTTGACTATCACTGACACTAAACCACTGGAGGACAGTATTAGTCAACTGGTCGATGGGGAGTCTTTTCATCACTTCCCCCGTGAGACTATTCCAAGTATTGACCAAAGAATCAATGGGCAGTTTATTAGTCATGGGGATTAGAAGGGTTTATGATAACTAAAATAGAGATTTTCAGCCATAGAATCAGACGATGACAAAAGCCGCAATTAGTCCGCAAGATTTATCATGGCCTTTTTGGCCAATTGTACCACTTTATCCCTACGGTCAAAGACGGACAATTCGCCAAGAAGTGGTGAAAGATACGCTCTGGACATTTGAGCAATTGCAGGGTATTTTTTATGTAGTCGTGCCGATTCGTATGACGGTAATTAAGTTAGCATCTGGGGGTTTATTTGTTTATGCACCTGTGGCCCCGACTCCGGAATGTATTCGCTTAATGCGTGAGTTGGAAAGTGAACACGGGGAAGTTAAATATATTATTTTGCCGACGATTTCTGGGATTGAACATAAGGTTTTTGTGGGTCCTTTTGCTCGTTATTTTCCTAAGGCTATAGTTTATGTTGCTCCTAATCAATGGAGTTTTCCTCTTAATTTACCTTTGAGTTGGTTGGGTTTACCAGCAAAACGAACGGAAATTTTACCTGCTGACTCGGCAACTACTCCTTTAGGAAAAGATTTTAGTTATGAAATTTTACCCGCAATCGATCTGAATGTGGGGTACTTCTCGGAGGTGGCTTTTTTTCATCACTACTCTCAAACTCTACTGCTGACTGATGGCATTATTTCTATCCCAGAAGATCCTCCCGCTATTTTAGAATTAGACCCCTATCCGCTGCTGTTTCACGCTAAAAATACGGCTAAGGATCTGGTGGAGGATACCCCAGAAAATCGCCGTCGGGGTTGGCAAAGAATTTGTCTTTTTGCTCTTTATTTTCAACCTCCTGTTTTAGCTGTTCCCAATTGGATTAAGGTCTTTCGAGATGCTTTTACTGCTAAGGAAAAGAGTAAAAAAGCCTATTTTGGTTTATTCCCTTTTCAATGGGGGGATGATTGGCAAAAGACTTTTTTAAATTTGCGTCGCGAGGGGAGGTTAATAGTAGCCCCAATTTTGCAAACTTTGATTCTTAATCGCACTACTGACGAGGTTATTCAATGGGTTGATAGAATTTCCCAATGGCCGATTAAACAGGTTATTCCTTGTCATTTTGCTAGTCCGATTCAAGCTGATAGTCAAGAGTTTCAGCAGGCTTTTTCTTTCTTGTCAAAAGATTCTTATTTACCTAAAGATGACTTGGAATGTTTAGAAAGTATTGATAGTTTTTTAGTGCGTTGGCGATTGACTCCTCCTCCTGATAAAAAATTGTAATTTATGGCTAAGAACTGCTATAATATAGGCGGTTGTTAGTTGATTGCTAATTAAGGTTATGCAAATTCCCGAAAATCCCAGTAATGATGACATCAGAGAAGCGTTGATTCAATTGCGAGAAGAACTTGGTCAAAAAGTTGACCGATTAGAATATAAATTTGATGCCTATCAAAAAGGTACAGATGGTATGGTGAGAATGGCTACTACTATCATCATTGCCACCGCTTCCGTGGTGGTTTTATCTAGTCTTAGTCCTGCGGTGACAGCAATTATCACCGCTTTATATTCTGGTAATGCTCATTAATTAATTTATCGCTAAATTCTGGTGCGTTAGGCTACCTTTTGGTGCGATTCGGTGCGTTACGCGCTCGCTAACACACCCTACCTTTCCTGAATTTTTACCCGTTGGTTTAATTGATTCATAGTCAAGGAAATCACCAGATTAAAGAATAAATAGGTGGCCATAACTACTATTAACATTTCTACAGCTTTTCCTGTCTGATTAGCGATGGTACTAGAGATAGCATAAATATCATTATAACCAATAGCGATCGCTAAACTAGAGTTTTTAACAAGGTTTAAACATTCATTAGTTAAAGGAGGAATAATCACCGGCAAAGCTTGGGGAAAAATCACTAATCTCATCACTAATAAAGGTTTTAATCCCAAAGCTTTAGCTGATTCCCATTGTCCCCGATTAACCGATTGAATCCCCCCCCGTACCGTTTCCGCAATAAAGGCAGCTGTATAAACAGTTAAACCGATTAGGAGAGTAGCAAACTCGGAAGAAAGATGTAAACCGAAGTCAATATTTTGATTAAGAGGATTAACTTGGGGACTTTGCCATTGTAAACCCCAGATTAGAGGAATTATAACTAGGAGTAGTAGGCTAGTTAGACATAAACCAAGTTTATTTTTTAGGTATAAAAATACTGAGATAATTATTCCTAAAATCATTATAGCTAAGGCTAACCATGTCCTGAAACTATTGGCGGGAAAAGGCAAATAGACTCCTGAGTTATTTAAAAATACCCTGCCAAAAAACTCTAAAGATTCCTCAATCTTCGGCAGTTTCAGAAATACAGCGAAATACCAGAAAAATAATTGTAATAATAAAGGAGTATTGCGAATAGTTTCCACATAAATTGTAGCCAACTGACGAATTAACCAATTATCCGACAAGCGACCTAACCCGATGACTATTCCCAGACTAATTGCCAAAAATATGCCACTAATCATAATACGGAGGGAATTAACTAATCCCACCAAAAGAGCGCGAAAATAGGTATCGGTGGGACTGTAGGAAATAGGAGAGTCACCAATAGCAAAAGAGGCTGGTCGGTCGGAATCAAAGAGAAAGCCAAAGCCAAAACTTAAGCGTAAGCGTTGGAAATTAATCACTAAATTGCGACCAAAAAACCAGAAAATTAGGCAGACAATTAGCAGGATAATTACCTGTAGAAAAATCTTCTGAAATCGCTCATCGTACCAAAAAGAATTTTTTTGAGGTAAGGTCATATTTATTATATACTCCAGAATTTTTCACAAAAGAAATCGGTGACTTTTGGCCACCGATTGAGAAAATCAAAACAGACTTAGATAACTCCGAGACGGGAGAGACCGAGGATGACACCGGCGCCGAGGACATGACCAAAACTGGTAGTACCCAGTAAAGCGCCTAATCCCATACCACCGAATAAAGCGGGGGAAGGTAAACCAGGACCGACATTTTGTTGTTTAATAGTCGCTTTACCGAAAGCAATAGCGAGAATATTGCAGATAATCATGACAATCGCCACTTTGGGACTCCATTCGCTGGAACCTTGTACGGCGGTGGCGGCCATTAATAGGGTTGAGTACATTGAAATTCTCCTGAACAGGTCGTTTTAAGTTTTTAATCTTAAAGGTAGTTTTCACCCCACATCACGCCCTGTTGCAATACTTAATAATCAAAAGCAGAGGAGTCAACCATAGGGCCGATTCGTCTCCACTTCTGAACTACTCATTTAGTACAAATTCAAGTTTAAGCCTACTTCTCTAGCGAAGACGGCTAATCCTTTCTTTTCAATGGTTTTGATAGCTTTGGTGGAGACGCGTAGTTTTACCCAACGGTTGCCTTCCGACCACCAAACTCTTTTCCATTGTAGGTTAGCTTCTTGTAATTTTTTGGTGCGACGGTGGGAGTGGGACACCGCATAGGCGTTATTGGCCTTTTTCCCCGTCATAGTACAGACTCTAGACATAATTTACTCCTGTGCGATCGATGTTTGTCAATAGTCAACCTTTCTAGTTTAACTCAAATCTCGCCAGAAGTCCCCCCTTCCCCTGGGTGAAGTGAACGGAAATCAATTTAACAGCAAGTGGGGGGATTAAGAAGTTGATTGAACCGGTTCACTGCTCAGACAATTTCGACAATTGCCTCAAAGGTAATGGTGAGAATATTGTCAACAAATTTAGCTGTAATTTTTTACTGAATAAAAAATATTTTAATAAGTTTTACATAGTTTCTATTATTCTGGTTAATTCATTTTTATTTTTCCACAATTTTACTTAAAAATCTTGGTATATTTTGGCGATAAAAGGGGCTTGATTACCTTGAACTATTTTTTCGATTTTATCGATTGTTTCGACAAAAATATTAATCATGGTTTGACGAGGTAAGTTGCCAGAAACTAGAACAAATACTTGAGCCTGATAACGGGCTATCTGTTGAACTTCTAAAATATTTCTACCAATGTTTACATCTTTAGTTAATACTATCCATCCTCTTTGACTAACAATAGGTAGCCACTCCGTATCCGGTGCATCTGGGGCAAAATGGGCATGATGAAATTCAATTTTAACCCCTATTTCTTGCAAAGCTTCACCGATAGATTTTCCTAAAGCGCGGTCTATAAAATAGGTGTATTGATAGGTCATGCCGCTTGCCAATTGCACTCGAATAAAATCGCTTTTTCAATTTGCCAAGGTTGACAATTATAATCATTGGCAATATCTTCTATAGAGTCCCCCGCATCATAAAGTTCTGTGACAACTTTAGTGGGAATTCCTGTTCCTGTGATCACGGGTTTTCCGAAGGAAATATTCGGGTCTATCTTTAGGACTTTATCGCTGAAGTCTTGCCCATTTATGTCGATAGTGGGAAAAAGCCGTGTGGCGATATCTTGTTCATCCCATTCAATACGAGTTAAGAGATTATTTAAGACTTGTTTCATTGTCAATTGTCCCGAACGCGAGGCATTAATTAAATGTTCAAATTGTTCAATAAAAAGGTCAATTCCATCGGTACTAAATTGTTTTTTAACCAGAGGATGATCGGTGTTAAATTGTTCACTGATATAGTCTAGGGCAAGTCTAACTTTATCGAGAGGGATGTTATGAACGGTGCGAATAACTCTTAAAACGTGCGCTTCCACTAAGTTAGTAAAGGAAAGTTGCGGAATATTCGGATTAGGCCGTTGAATGAGGGGTAAAAACTCTTTTTGTCCTTTTTTTGTCGGGTAGGTGCGTCCTCGTACCCACGTTCTCAGAGTGGGTAAAGGAATATGGAGATAGCGCGCAGTATCGGCTATACTGTAGGTGGGAACATGGTAGAGATGCTCTAGAGATAAGGGAGATGATACTTTGACCATCGTTAATATTTTGGTGAAGTTTTTGGGATGAGATTATCGCCTATCGATTATCTCATTTTAGCTGATTTTGGTATCCTTGAGGATAGGGATAAGGTAGGATGAGGGCATCTCAGTGGACATTGGGGCCAAATGAGGTTATATTTTATCTATAGAAGAACGTTTGTATGTCGCAACGATAATGAGTAACTCACTGCCAAAATATCTAGAGGAAATCACGGGAATTTATCAACAGGGTAACGCCACAGAACACAGTTATCGTCCTGCTTTAAAAAAATTAATTGAATCCCTAAATAATAACCTACAAGCTCTCAATGAACCGAAAAGGATTGCTTGTGGCGCTCCGGATTTTGTGATTAATCAGGGTATGGTAGAAATTGGCCATCTGGAAGCAAAAGATATCGGAACTTCTCTGAAAAAGGTTGAAAATACTCCCCAAATCAAACGTTATTTACAGGCTTTGGGTAATTTAATTATCACCGATCATTTAGAATTTCGTTGGTATGTATCGGGAGAATTGCGTCTATCAGCGTCTGTGGCAACTCTTAATCAAAAAAAGCAAATTAAACCTGATTCCCAGGGTATTTTACAAGTAGAACAACTGTTCTGTCAATTTTTCCTCTCGAAAGTTATTCAGATAACAACACCGCGAGAATTAGCGAAAAAAATGGCCGCTTTAGCGCAGTTAATTCGAGATGCAATCGGCCAAGCTTTAAAAGATCAAGATTGCGGGGGAATGTTGCGGCAACAATTGCAATCTTTTCAACGAGTTTTAATTAGTGATCTCAACGAAGCACAGTTTGCGGATATGTACGCACAAACAATTTGTTATGGTTTATTCGCAGCACGCTGTAATACGGATCAAATAAGTTCTTTTTCCAGGGAAACGGCGGGATTTCGACTGCCGAAAACTAACCCTTTTTTGCGGGGAATTTTTCATCAAATTGCTGGTACAGAATTAGATGAGCGGATTACTTGGGCCGTGGATACTCTAGCCACTATTTTACAACAAACGGACATGGAGGGAATTCTTAGCAGCTTTGGAAAACGCACGCGCAAGCAGGATCCTGTGGTTCACTTTTATGAGACTTTTTTAGCCGAATACGATAGTAAAATGCGTGAGTCTAGGGGGGTTTATTATACCCCTGAACCCGTGGTTTCTTACATGGTTCGCAGTGTGGACTATATTCTGAAAAATAAGTTTCAGATTCCTAAAGGTTTGGCCGATGCCAAAAAAATTACGATTAAGCATCCTAATGATAGCCAAGAAACTCAGGAAGTTCACCAGGTTTTAATCCTCGATCCTGCTGTGGGAACTGGGACTTTTTTACACTCTGTTATCGACCATATCTATGATAGTTTTCGTCAACAGAAAGGGATGTGGTCTAGTTATGTCAGTAAACATTTATTACCCCGTCTCTTTGGGTTTGAGTTACTGATGGCTCCCTACACCGTAGCACACATGAAATTAGGTTTACAACTTCAGGAATTAGGCTATGATTTTAGTGCCGATGAACGCTTAGGAATCTATCTCACTAACACCCTACAGGAAGCTTTTCAAATTCCCCCTGCTGATGGGTTTTTAAATCGCATTCGCAATGAAGCAGCCGCGGCAAAAGATGTTAAGCAAGAAATGCCAGTTATGGTTATTTTAGGCAATCCACCCTATTCTGCGGTTTCAGAGAATACTGATCCGTGGATTATAGATTTGGTCAGAGATTATTATCAATTAGATGGAAAACCATTAGGCGAGAGTAACTCTAAATTATTACTTGATGATTATGTAAAATTTATTCGTTTTGCTCAGTATCGATTGTCATCCACTGGTTACGGAGTTTTTGCATTTATAACTAATCACAGCTATTTAGATAATCTAACTTTTCGGGGAATGCGTCAAAGTTTATTAAAAACTTTTGATGATATTTATATTCTCGATTTACACGGCAACAGTAAGAAAAAAGAAATCTGTCCCGACGGTTCACCGGATCAAAATGTGTTTGATATTCAGCAAGGTGTAGCTATTGGTATTTTTATTAAATATCACAATAGTTCTTCAAATTTAGCTAAAGTTTATCATGCTGATTTATGGGGTAAAAGAGAGATAATTGAGAATCAAGTTATTGTCGGTGGTAAGTATCACTGGTTAGAGGAAAATGATCTTTATTCTACTTCTTGGCAGGAATTACAACCTGATTCTCCTTTTTATCTATTTAAACCTCAGAATATTAATCTGCGCTCGGAATACGATCAATTTTGGAAGATTACTGAAATTATGCCAGTTAATTCAACTGGAATTAAAACCCACCGAGATGAATTAGTTTTTGATATAGATATAGATAATTTAGAAAAACGTATCAATGATTTTAGAAACTTAGATATTTCTGAAATTGATTTTCAATCTATTTATGGAGAATATGATAGAAAAGATTGGAATCTAAGAGAAAAAAGGAAAACTCTTGCTAAAGATAACTATTGGAAAGAAAAAATAATCAATTGTTTATATCGTCCCTTTGACATCCGAAAATATTTTCAGCATCAGGAATTAGTAGATCGACCTAAGCAAGAAGTTATGAATAATATGATTGATGATAATTTAGGTTTGATTACAACTAGACAAGTTGCTGAATCTATTTTTAATCATGCCATTGCCACTGATTATGTAATTGATAATCGGGTAACTGTCAGCAATAAAGGTTCAGCTTATCTTTTCCCTCTTTACTTTTATCCAAGTGATCAACTAACTCTATTCGGTGAAATGCAAATAAAACGCCGTCCCAATCTAGCACCAGAATTTATTAAGGAACTTTCGGCAAAACTTGAATTAGAATTTATCAGTGATGGCAAAGGAGACAAAAAGAAAACCTTTGGACCGGAAGACATTTTTAACTATATCTATGCTGTCTTTCACTCTCCCCAATATCGCCAACGTTACGCCGAATTTTTAAAAATAGACTTTCCTCGTGTTCCTCTCACCAGTAATCAAGAATTATTCTGGGAATTAGTCAAAAAAGGTGACAGATTAGTACATTTACACCTAATGAAAGCAACGGGAAAAGAAATTAGTAGCTATCCCGTGGCGGGTTCTAATCTAGTCGAACAGGTGAAATATAACGAAAATAAACAACAAATTTCGATTAATTCTGACCAGTATTTTGCGGGGATTCCGCCCCAAATTTGGAACTTTTATATCGGCGGTTATCAAGTGTGTCAGAAGTGGCTAAAAGACCGCAAAGGTCGCCACCTTAGCTACGATGACCTAGAACATTATCAACAAATTATCTCCATTTTGGGAGAATCGATCGCAATTATGGAAACTATAGATATAATTATCAATAAATATGGTGGTTTCCCCTTTAGTTAAGCCACCGGTGAGAGAAGATTAATACTAAATCCGTTGACTATAGGCTACATATCAGGACAGGTAAAAGGGAGAATAAATAATCAGTACAGGTGCAAGATTTTGAGAGAATTGTGCTTCAAAACCTTGCGTTTTCATCGGCCCGCGTCCTGTAGGGGCGAAGCATTCGGGCAATAACCTATCGGTGAAACCGTAGATTTTCTATCCGAATGCTTCGCCCGTACTTTTTGCCGCAAACCCTAGATTGATATTTTATCGCAGGTTTCAACCACAGATAAAGCGTCTTCTAGGTTATATTTATTAGGGTTTTTCTTCCTTTTTTGTTGCGGTTGCCTTTTAAATTTATATTGAAATGTCTCAAAAATTTTGGCGTTGTCAAATTGAAAGATCTCCGAATCAGCACCGGAACTGAAATTACTTTGATAGGAAAGATTACATGGCATCTTGACAATTAGTGTTTAATGAACGAATAGTGCCGATAGTTGGGCTTAAGTGGGGAACAAGACTTGCCCTGAGCCAAGTCGAAGGGGTCGCTCGATTTAGCAGTGGAATTAGCCCTACAATCGGCGTAGGGCTAATTCATGAATTAGCCCTACAATCGGCGTTGTCAAATTGAAAGATGCTCCGAATCAGTTGGGAGCATTGCATCTTTCCTCTTCTGAATCTGACAACGCCGTCCCTGTTCACCGATAAATGATTCTCCACTCCCAACCAGAGTGATACAATTGTTAACACCACAGACCAAGAGCCAATCGAAGCGAGAGAATAAAAACTGCTATGTTAAAAGCCCTACTCGGAGACCCCAACGCCCGCAAAATTAAAAAATTTCAGCCCCTCGTCACCGAAATCAACCTGCTGGAAGAAGACATTAAAAACCTGTCCGATGAGGAATTAAGGAGCAAAACCAGCGAATTTAAGGAAAGATTGGACAAAGCCAGAAATTATGACGAGAGAGAGGAGATTCTCGAGGAAATCCTCCCCGAAGCTTTCGCCATTGTCCGGGAAGCGGGAATCCGAGTCTTAGGGATGCGTCACTTTGACGTGCAGTTATTGGGGGGAATGGTACTGCACAAAGGACAAATCGCCGAGATGAAAACCGGGGAAGGAAAAACCCTGGTGGCCACACTCCCCGCTTATTTGAATGGATTGACCGGAAAAGGGGTTCACGTCGTCACCGTTAACGATTATCTCGCCCGTCGTGACGCGGAATGGATGGGGCAGGTACACCGCTTTTTAGGGTTAAGTGTGGGACTAATTCAAGCCGGCATGAGTCCGGAAGAAAGAAAGAAAAATTATGCCTGTGACATCACCTACACCACTAACAGCGAACTCGGCTTTGATTATCTGCGCGATAACATGGCTACAGTGATGGGGGAAGTTGTCCAAAGACCCTTTAACTACTGCGTTATTGACGAGGTGGACTCCATTCTTATTGATGAGGCCAGAACTCCATTAATTATATCAGGACAGATCGATCGACCCACAGAAAAATATATTCTCGCCGCCGAAATCGCCAAGCAATTAGTGCGCCAAAAAGTAGAAGACGGACCGGGAGACTACGAAGTTAACGAAAAAGACCGTAACGTTTTAATGACCGATGAAGGCTTTAAAAGAGCGGAAGAACTATTAGAAGTTACCGATTTATACGACCAAGAAAATCCCTGGGCGCACTATATTTCTAACGCTATTCGTGCCAAAGAACTCCAGAAAAAAGACGTTAACTATATCGTCCGCAGTGGTGAAATTGTTATTGTTGATGAGTTCACGGGACGGGTATTACCGGGGCGACGTTGGGGCGATGGTTTACATCAGGCAGTGGAGGCTAAGGAAGGGGTAGAAATTCAACAGGAAACCCAAACCTTAGCCACGATTACCTATCAAAACTTTTTCCTACTCTATCCGAAATTATCCGGCATGACTGGGACGGCTAAAACCGAAGAAACGGAACTAGAAAAAGTCTATAACCTGCAAGTAACAATTGTTCCCACTAACCGCGTTTCTCGTCGGCAAGATTTAGCCGATGTGGTCTATAAAAATGAACAGGCAAAATGGAACGCCGTCGCCGAAGAATGTCAACAAATGCACGAACAGGGTCGCCCGGTTTTAGTTGGTACCACCAGTGTGGAAAAATCAGAAGTGCTTTCGCTGTTATTACAGGGAAGAAAGATTCCCCATAACTTACTTAATGCTCGTCCGGAAAACGTGGAAAGGGAATCGGAAATCGTCGCCCAAGCAGGCCGGGCCGGGGCCGTAACCATTGCCACGAACATGGCGGGACGGGGAACCGATATCATCCTCGGTGGTAACTCCGATTATATGGCCCGATTGAAAATTCGCGAGTATTTAATGCCGAAATTAGTTATGCCCGAGGATGACAATTTGGCCTTTAGTTTACCCAGTTTAGGAGAACGCAATCGCCCGCAAGGATTCGCCCCGGGTAAGAAGAAAAAAAACTGGCGCGCCTCGGCGGAAATTTTTCCCACCGAGTTACCGAAAGAGGTAGAAAATGCCCTGAAAGAAGCGGTTAAATTTGCCGTTGATACCCACGGAACTCAAAGTTTACCCGAATTAGAAGTAGAAGAAAAAATCGCCATCGCGGCCGAAAAAGCCCCCACGGATGACCCGGTTATTCAAAAGTTACGGGAAGTCTATAAATTAATTCGCAAAAGTTATGAAGATTACACAGGTAAAGAACACGATGAGGTAGTAGAAAGGGGCGGACTGCACGTTATCGGGACGGAACGCCACGAATCCCGCCGTATTGACAACCAATTGCGAGGCCGGGCGGGCAGACAGGGCGACCCCGGTTCCACACGCTTCTTTTTAAGCCTAGAAGATAATTTATTGCGGATTTTTGGGGGCGACCGCGTGGCGGGTTTAATGGATGCCTTCCGGGTGGAAGAAGATATGCCCATTGAGTCGGGAATGTTAACTCGTTCCCTGGAAGGCGCGCAAAGAAAAGTGGAAACCTTCTATTATGATGCCCGGAAACAGGTGTTTGAATACGACGAGGTGATGAATAATCAACGGCGTGCTATTTATGCCGAACGTCGTCGGGTTTTGGAGGGGATGGACCTAAAAGAACAGGTGCTGCAATACGCCGAAAAAACCATGGATGAAATCGTCATGGCTTATATTAATCCCGA
Source organism: Microcystis sp. M44BS1 (assembly GCF_020244875.1). Classification (NCBI taxonomy): domain Bacteria; kingdom Bacillati; phylum Cyanobacteriota; class Cyanophyceae; order Chroococcales; family Microcystaceae; genus Microcystis; species Microcystis sp. M44BS1. Next base: position 1,057 of record NZ_JADBVM010000049.1, on the reverse strand, counting down.
ACTGCCGGCAGAAGAATGGGATTTAGAAAAACTGATTAGTAAATCCCAAGAATTCGTCTATCTGTTGGCAGATATTACCGCTAAAGATATCGAGGAGATGAGTGTCAATGATATCAAGATGTTCCTACACGAAGAAGTTCGCAAAGCTTACGAAATTAAAGAACGTCAAGTGGATAGTATTCGTCCCGGTTTAATGCGCGATGCCGAACGTTATTTTATCCTGCAACAAATCGATATGTTATGGCGCGAACACCTGCAAGCTATGGAAGCTTTACGCGAGTCGATTGGTTTACGCGGTTACGGTCAAAAAGACCCTCTAATTGAGTATAAACAGGAAGGCTACGAGATGTTTTTAGAAATGATGATTGATATCCGCCGCAATGTGGTTTATTCCCTGTTCCAATTCCAACCGCAAGGACAACCCCAAGCAGTGGCTAGTGAACAGTAAAAACTAAAAGTTGGCTTAAATTGGGGAGAATTGGCTAAGGCTGATTCTCTCATTTTTTTCTACCGAGAAATCAGTCACCCACAATCCACACTAGGACTAAAATTATCAGTCCGATTACTCCATAGGACAGCAACGACCCCAAAGAATTGAGGATTTGTATGGGAAAATGAATCAAAACTTGGTAAGTAAAATCCGTAACTGCCAGCAAGGCAGTGAAAAATATAGTTACAAGTGTTATCATAAGTAATATCTTCTCAATCTGATAGAATAAATGGCTATCCTTTGCGGGAATCGGCACCCCAAGAAAAAACTCCGAGTCACTCTCCCGATTCTACCGCAATTTTAACAGCGATCGAGTTATAATAAATCTTTAATTATAACCGGCTACTTAGTTGATGATAGGTGGTGCGTTACGACGGATTGTTGCCTTCAAGTCAAAGCAGCAATTTTTGCCGTCTAACGCACCCTACATTTTACTGTATTTTATCTTTATAGGTGGTGCGTTACGACGGATTGTTGCCTTCAAGTCAAAGCAGCAATTTTTGCCGTCTAACGCACCCTACATTTTACTGTATTTTATCTTTATAGGTGGTGCGTTACGACGGATTG